>NZ_JCBCBS010000212.1:0-14435 GCF_059864205.1 Pelovirga sp. | reverse complement strand
CTTCCGGCCAGGTCGCTCTCACCCGCTGCGCTACCTCCAAAGGGAAACGCAGGCGATTATTGAGACTTCCACCAAAATTGTCGGTGCGCTGATTGGTCAGTGGAGAAAGAAATTCATGCAGCAGATAGCCATGGGCCATGTGGACCTCGACCACCCGAAAACCGGCCCGCAGGGCCCGCCCGGCAGCAGCAACAAATGCCTCGGCTATCTGTTCCAGCTGATTGCCGGTAAGTTCGGTTGGGGTCACCGCTGATGGGCTGAAGGGGATCGGACTCGGCGCCAGCGGCTGCCAGCCGCCAGCTGCCGCAGGGACCGGAATTCCACCACGCCACGGCGGCGACACCGATGCCTTGCGCCCGGCATGCCCGAGTTGAATGGCTGGAACAGCCCCACGCTCGCTGATAAAGCGGACGATGGGTGACAAAGCGGCAGCCTGCTCATCATTCCACAAGCCACAATCCGCTGGACTGATCCGCCCTTCGGGTAATACCGCTGTTGCTTCCGTCATCACCAGTGCCGCCCCACCGGCGGCGCGGCTACCCAGATGGACCAGATGCCAATCGTTGACGAGACCGTCAGTGCAGGAATACTGGCACATGGGCGACAAACAAATCCGATTCTTTAACGTCAGGGCACGTGATGACCAGGTTGAAAAAAGTGCGCTCATATCTTTTCCTCCACAATGCGGCGAGTGCCGGAGTTTCCTGATGTTTTTCTTGTCGGGTCCGGAAAACCAGGTCTTGAAAATCTCCTGAACCAGAGAAATAGCCTGCCTGCGGCAGGACAGGAGGGTGTTTCATCAATAATATAGCAGAGATGAAGAACTCCCCCGCTAAATACAACTAACACAACGACTGATTGTTTCTTATCTACCATGTGGCGCTGCAAAAGAGGAGAGGATGTTTATCAGGATGCAAGATCAATATTTTATCTGAACATCCTGGTGCGACCACGCAGGTCTGAAAAATATCGGCATGGCTGGTCGCCCCCCCCTGTCCCTCCCGCACCCCATTTGACATGCCGCTGCGAGAGGTTAAAGTTGAGGAGAATCGACAAACGCCTGAGCTGAGAAGCCATCAGCCGCCGCCGAACGGTAGAAGGGGTGAGGAACGGCCTTTTCAATCATTTTTCCGGTTTTTTCTCGCTCCGGGTAGCGGAACAAGAAAGGTGAATGCTCAATAAACATCTGTCCGGATCCGCGCCGTTCGATCATGACAGCAAAGGACCGATGCATGAACAGTGACGTGGTCGCCAGCAGTGCGGTAGGAATTATTGCGAACCCGGCTTCCGGGCAGGATATCAGACGGCTTATCAGTGCCGCCTCGGGTTGTTCCATTTCCGAAAAAACCAATATCGTCCGCAGACTCTGCCTGGGCATGCGGGTTCCGGGGGTTGAAAAAGTCTACCTGATTCCTGATCATTCAGGTATCGCCGGTAGTTTGTTGCGCAACCGGGACCAGGGGTCGGCAGCTCTCGGGGAAAACTGGCCGGAGATCGTGCTGCTTGATATGCCGGTCGAAGAAAAGGCCATCGACACCCTGCGCGCCGTGGATCTGATGATTAAAGCCGGGGTGCGTCTCATTGTTGTACTGGGCGGGGATGGCACCCACCGGCTGGTTGCCGGCGGCTGTGCAGATATTCCTATGGTGGCTCTATCGACGGGCACCAACAACACCTTTCCTTATTTCCAGGAAGCGACAGTCGCCGGGATCGCTGCCGGGCTGGTGGCAACCGGCGCCATAGCGGTCAGTGAGGCGACAAAACGCAACAAGGTGCTTCGGGTTGAGATCGACGAAGGTTGCCGGGACCTGGCACTGGTTGATCTGTGCCTGACGGATGACATGTGGATCGGCAGTCGTGCAGTGTGGCAGCCGGAGCGGGTGCGGGAGATTTTTGTACCTTTTGCCCGGACCGATGCGATTGGCTGGTCAGCCGTCGCCGGATACGTCAGGCATATACCACGGGAAAGCAGCGATGGGCTGCACCTGGTTCTCTGCCCACCCGGGCAGGGCATCCTGACGTTGCATGCCCCAATCGCGCCAGGACTTATTCTGCCCGTGGGAATTGCTGAGGTTCATACGCTGCAACCTTTTGATGTCATTTCCCTGAAAAAATTGACCGGTATGGTTTCCCTCGATGGAGAACGGGAGTTCACCCTGCGCCAGTGCTCCAGCGTAAAGATCTGGCTGGACCTCAATGGCCCTCTCACTGTTGATGTTCCACATGTGCTGAACCTGGCTGCAGAACGCGGATTTTTATATTGTCTGTCCTCCGAGAGCACAAAGGAGCGGTTGGGACAAAGACCCTCAGCAAATGAGAGGTCCTGAGGTGAATCTCTATTAGAACGTGAGTATCTGTTCAGCACGGGATCGGGGCTACCAGGCCCAGTGGGTGGTGAATAGTTACGAACGTTAAATGTCTCGCGTTGTCTTTGCCGCTGCGGTCTTTCCACCCAGGCCGCTAGAACAGCAGCCGCTGCCAAATTCAGCGGAACCAGAAACACTATTTAGCCAAACCGGCTAAATCTGTGCCGACAGTTGCTGTCTCCTTGATAGTTGGCGATTTGCGGCTATCTTTGAGAGAGGGAGTTATCGACGTTGACCAAGATTGCAAATTGGTCATGCAATGCCACTTCAATCCAGAGGGAAAGGAGATCCACATGAGCGGGCAAATGTCGAAGGAAGCTTTACTCAAGGCCTATCGCAAGATGCGCCAGATCCGTGAATTCGAGGAGCGTATTCATAGCGAGTTTGCCACCGGAGAAATCCCCGGGTTCGTCCATCTGTATGCCGGGGAAGAGGCCGTTGCCGTCGGTTTTTGCGAACACCTCAGTAACAAGGATCGCATCTCCAGCACCCATCGCGGACACGGACACTGCATTGCCAAGGGGGTCGACTTGATGGGGATGATGGCGGAAATCTACGGAAGAAAAACCGGAACCTGCGGAGGCAAGGGAGGGTCAATGCACATCGCTGACCTCGATGTCGGCATGCTCGGTGCCAACGGCATCGTCGGCGCCGGTCCGCCGCTGGCCTGTGGGGCAGGATTAGCCTCCAAGCTGCGCAAGGATGGCAGCGTCTCGGTAGTCTTTTTCGGCGATGGAGCCGCAAACCAGGGAACCAACTTTGAATCCATGAACCTCGCTGTCACCTGGGATTTGCCGGTGATTTTTGTGCTGGAGAACAATGGTTATGCTGAGTCAACCTCACCCAAATACACGGCTCGTGTCGGTACCGAGAATATTTCAGACCGTGCCCGGGGCTTCGGCATGCCGGCTATTACTGTTGACGGTAACGATTTTTTTGCTGTTTACGAAGCAGCGGGCGAAGCCATAGAGCGGGCCCGCAAAGGTGGTGGTCCGTCTTTTGTTGAGTGCAAGACATTGCGTTATTACGGTCACTTCGAGGGGGACGCTCAGACCTATCGACCCAAGGGAGAAATAAAGGACGCCCGCGCTAACAATGACCCTCTCAAGCGTTTTGCGGCCGCGGTTGTGGCTGCCGACCTGATTGACAGTGTCGAACTGGAAAAGATCGACAAGGAGGTTCGGGCCCAGGTAGACAGTGCTGTCACGGCGGCCAAAGCCGCCCCTGATCCTGATCCCGAATCCCTGTTCACCGATGTATATGTCTCATATTGATCTTTGTAACGTTTGACATAAAAAGAAAGGACAAAGTCATGGCGAGGAAAATCATGTTCAAGGAGGCTATTAACGAAGCGATTCGCCTGGAGATGGAAAGGGACGAGACGGTTATCCTGATGGGGCTGGACGTTGCCGGCTCGGCGGGTACGGGCCAGGAACGCGATTCCTGGGGTGGCGTGCTGGGAGTGACCAAGGGTCTTTATCATCAGTTCCCGGAGCGGGTTTTTGATGCGCCGATTTCCGAGTCCTCCTACATCGGCGCTGCCGTCGGGGCCTCGGCCTGCGGCATGCGGGCCATTGGCGAGCTGATGTTTGCCGATTTTCTCGGCGTCTGTTTCGACCAGCTCTATAACCAGGCTGCCAAGTTCCGCTACATGTTCGGTGGCAAGGCGGTTACGCCGGTGACCATCCGCACCATTATCGGTGCCGGTTTCTGTGCCGCCGCCCAGCATTCGCAGAGCCCCTATTCGATCTTCACCCATGTCCCCGGGCTGAAGTGCATTGTTCCCTCGAATGCTTACGATGCCAAAGGCCTGCTGGCCACGGCCATCCAGGACGATGACCCCTGCATCTTCTTCGAACACAAGGCCCTGTACACCACGAAGGGGGATGTGCCGGAAGAGCATTACCGGATCCCCCTGGGCAAGGCCAACATTCTCCAGGAAGGAAAAGACGTCACCATCGTCGCCCTGGGCCTGATGGTGAGTGTCGCGACCAAGGCCGCCAAACAGCTCGAAAAGGATGGCATCAGCTGCACCATCATCGATCCGCGCACCACCTCCCCGCTGGATCAAGATGCGATCTTCTCCAGTGTAAAAAAGACCGGGCGACTTGTTGTCGTCGACGAGGACAGCAGCCGCTGCGGCTTCGCCGCCGATATCGTCGCGATGACGGCCCAGGAGGTTTTCTCCTCACTAAAGGCAGCGCCGCAGATGGTCACACCGCCCTTTGTTCCGGTTCCCTTTGCCAGAAATCTCGAAACAGCATACCTCCCCAGTGCTGCCAAGGTTGAAGCGGCAGTGCGCCAGACAATGGAGTAAAAGACTATGGGTGACAGGAAGATTTTTCCCCTGACGATTCCGAAATGGGGATTGACCATGGAAGAAGGGTCGATCGACGCCTGGCTGATGGCCGAAGGGGATGAGGTTGAAGTCGACAGCGAGGTGGTGGAGATTTCCAGCGACAAGATCGTCCAGGCGATTGAAAGCCCGGTAGCCGGCGTTCTCCGGCGTATTATCGGCGAGGAAGGCGAGGATTATCCGATTCAGGCATTGATCGGAATTATCGCTGACGCGGATGTGACCGACGAGGAGATCGATGCCTTTATCGCCCGCTACGGAGGTGACGCAGCGCCGGTTACGGCTATAGAGGCGCCGGGTGAAGAGCAGGCTGGCGCGGATGACACCGGGCCCGATAGCAGGGACATGGAGGCGTCAGCCACCCTGCCGGTTTCTAAAATGCGCGCCGCCATCGCGAAAACCGTCGTTGCGTCATGGTCGATTCCGCAGTTTCCAGTCACCGCGGCCATTGACATGGGGGCCGCCAAACGTCTGCGGGCGCAACGCAAGGAGGCCGGCCAGGCCATTTCCCTCAATGACATCGTCACCAAGGCCTGCGCCAGGGCGATGGAAAAGTATCCGATGATCAACGCCGGCCTGGGTGACAAGGAATTCATTCTCCATCCTCAGGTCAATATCGCTATCGCTGTCGCAGCGGATGATGACCTGATGATGCCGGTCATCAGGGGATGTGAGGCCCTCAGCCTGGAGGAGGTGGCGGCCGCGTCGCGCCGGCTGATCGAGAAGATCAGGGATGGCTCCATCGCCATGGCCGATCTGACCGCCGGCAATTTTGCCATCTCCAACCTGGGGATGTTCGGCGTCGAGCAATTCGCCGCCCTGGTTCCCCCGGGCATGGCCGCGATCCTCGCCGTTGGCGGAATCCGTGATGAGGTCGTGGTCAAGGATGGTGAGATGGCGACGGCGGCCATGATGCGGGTGACCCTGATGGCGGATCACCGGATCGTCGACGGGCTCTGTGCAGCCAGGTTTCTTGCTGAACTGACGCGCCTGCTGGAAAACCCGGGACAACTGTAACCCCGGTACCCACGGATAAACTGCGACAAGCTGTTTCGCTACCATGCCGCCACTCGTACAGACAAACGCCCACGATGTCACGGTCGTGGGCGTTTATAATGCAGTGATGCGGCAGCGGACATTGGCGTGTTCCTTGTCAAATCAACTGCTGGCCGCTCCATATCCGCCCGGTAACGGCTTAAAGGGAGAGCGGTTATCAACCAGGTGTAACATCAACTTTCTGTCTGAGTTCCTTGGTGTTGCCGCGCAGCTTTTTCCGGTCGAGTCTCCGGGTGACAGCAGCAGAACCAGGTCTGGTCTTCTTGCGCGGCGGGCGGATGATCAGGGTTGACTGAATCAGTCGCTGCAACAGCGCCAGGGCCTGTTGCCGATTTTTCATCTGACTGCGCGATTGCTGTGCCTTAATAACGACAACACCGTCACTGGTGATCCTCTGATCGGCTCTGGCCAGCAGCTTCTGTTTCACCTCTTCGGGCAGGGAAGAGGTGTGGATATCAAAGCGCAGATGGATGGCACTGGCGACCTTGTTGACGTTCTGTCCACCGGCACCCTGCGAGCGCACGGCAACGAGATCAATCTCCGGCTCAGGGATGGATATATTCGCATTGATAAAAAGATCCGCCACGCTATGACTCCAGTCCCGACAACAGGTTTCCTGATTAGCACCAATCTTTCGCTCTACTCTGAAAAGTCGTCACTCTTTCAAAAGCGGGAGTCCAGGAATCTGAGCAACCCCCTTGGATACCCGCCTTCGCGGGTATGACGTGCATTGTCGTTAAACACAGCGGAAGATCAGTACTAATCAGATTTTATTATAGCCGGGACGTATCTGTTCAGCACCGGATCGGGGATCCTCGCTTTTCGTCATCCCTGACCGCTTGTTGTCGCCGTCCATGGCGACAAACACCCTTACCACAGGAACCCCGACCCTGCGCAAGGACATTGATAAATAGTTACAAAACTTTTATCTTCTTGCGAGCGACTACCTTGTCCGGGTTGACGGAGCTATCAGGCTTGAGGGGATCAGGCGCACTCCGGAAACAGCAAGGCCGATAGCGATTTCGATCCCGATGTCGATTTCGACTCAATCAAGATATCTTTATTTACGGCAACGGCAGGCCTTTTTTGAGGCCGCCCGTTGCTGCTTGTATGATGCCCTATATCCAAATCGGGATCGAAATCGTCCTTGCCGTTGCTTAACCCAGCAGCTCTTTCGCTACCGCAACAAAGTTCTCGGCAGTAAAACCAAAATGCTTCATCAGGGCAGCGGCCGGAGCACTGGCACCAAAGGTCGTCATCCCGATAACGCGCCCCTGCAGACCAACATAACGCTCCCAACCAAAAGTGCTACCGGCTTCCATCGCTACGCGGGCAACGCATATTGCCGGCAACACCTCTTCGCGGTACGCTGCGTCCTGAGCATCGAAGAGTTCAAAACTCGGCAGAGAGACAACCCGCGTGCCGATCCCTTCAGCCTGGAGAGTTTCCTGGGCTGCCAGAGCGTGCTGAACCTCGGAACCATTGGCGATCAGAATCAACTGCAGCTCACCTGTTTCCGGCGCCAGCACATATCCGCCGCGCTGCACCCCTGCTGCTGCGCCATAACGGCTGCGATCAAGGGTCGGCAGCCCCTGGCGTGACAGCACCAGCATGGTCGGGCCACGGCGATTGGTGATCGCCGCCTTCCAGGCTTCAACCGTCTCATTGGCGTCAGCCGGACGAATCAGGGTCAGGTTGGGCATCGCCCGTAATGAGGCCAGATGCTCTACCGGCTGATGGGTCGGGCCATCCTCACCCAGGCCGATGGAGTCATGGGTCATGACATAGATAGGATCAAGCCCCATCAGCGCCGCCAGGCGAATTGCCGGTCGCATATAGTCGGCAAAGACAAAAAAGGTGCCGGCGAAGGGGCGCAGACCAGGGGTATGGCACAGACCATTCAGAATGGCCCCCATCGCATGTTCACGAATACCATAGTGGATATTACGATCACTGCGACCGGGAATCCACGAACCGGCTTTCTTGATTTCGGTATTGTTGGATGGTGCCAGATCCGCTGAACCACCGATCAGAAACGGCAGTGTGGCAGCCAGGGCATTGATCACTGCACCGCTGGCCTGGCGGGTTGCTTTGGCGCCATCGCTGGCCGCAAAGCTCGGCAGCTCGGCATCCCAACCGTTTGGCAGTTCGCCCTGCGCGGCCTGTTGCCAGGCGCTGACCATCGGCTGATTTTTCTTGCTCTCGAACAGGCGCTGCCATTGTTGCTCCAGGGCTGCCCCACGCTCACGACAGGAACCCATGTGCTGCACCACCTCAGCCGGCACCACAAAGGTCGCTTGCGGATCACGCCCATAGGCCTGCTTGGTCAACGCCAGCTCATCAGCGCCCAGAGGTGCGCCATGGGCCTCGGCTGTGTCCTGTTTGTTAGGAGCGCCGATACCGATGTGGGTGCGGGCAATAATCAACGAGGGGCGGTTGTCCTGCTGGGCGCGGGTCATGGCAGCATCGATTTCGGCCAGGTTTTCACCATCAACCCGTTCTACGTGCCAGCCATAGGCCAGATAACGGGCGCCGACATCTTCGCTGAAGGCGAGATCGGTACTGCCTTCAATGGTAATTTTGTTATCGAGATAGATGTAGTTGAGTTGCCCCAGCTTCAAGTGACCTGCCAGGGAGGCTGCCTCGGCAGAAACCCCTTCCATCAGATCGCCATCGGAACAGAGCACCCAGGTGCGGTAGTTAAACAGCTCAGCATCAACCTGCTCACCAAGGAACTGACCGCCCATGGCCATGCCAACAGCAACCGACACTCCTTGACCAAGCGGGCCGGTAGTGGTTTCAACTCCCGGGGTATGAGCAAATTCGGGATGTCCGGCGGTTCTGCTGCCAAACTGGCGAAAGTTTTTGATGTCGTCCAGCGACAGATCATAGCCGGTCAGATGCAGCATACTGTAGATCAGGGCTGAGGCGTGACCGCAGGACAGGATAAAGCGATCGCGACCGGCCCAGTCGGGATTGACTGGGTTGTGGCGCAGGTACTTCATGTACAGCAGATAGGCAATGGGGGCAGCTTCCATAGGCGTTCCCGGATGGCCGGATTGGGCTTTTTCCACGGCATCTGCAGCCAGTAGACGGATGGTATCAATGGATTTACGAACGATTGGGTCGGCAAATTGAACATGGGACATGAGCGGCTCCTTTGGCGGTTTTTTAAGGCCCCGTATTCAACCAGTTTTAGCCACGACAAATCAAGTAAAAGTCTTCAAGAAAGAGATATTTAACCGCTCGCAGTAAAAGACACCATCAATCAGCCACCAGGACTCCAAGTCCACCAAGAGAATAAAAAATCTGGTGTTTATGATTATTGCTAAAGGCCTCAGACTGTTTTTCTTGGAGATCTTGATGCCTTGTGGCCTCAAGCTGTTTTAGCGGTTATGCGGGAAGTGAAAAACAAAAAAAATGGGCCAGGGTCGGAGGAGGTGGTCCGACACTGGCCCGGTACTGGAAAGGAGGTATGATGCGTTCTCCATCAACAGAATGACTGCCACACCACGCTGTTGATGGTTCCGATATTAACCAACGACGTGCCGCAACACCACGTGCCTTTTCGTATTTTGATGATCCAGAATCAGCAGGAAACAACTGTGGCAATGCACAGTTGGAGCGCAGAAATAATTTCTTCTGGTGATCCGCTGGCCTTCTGTAACGGCAAAAAATCTTTTTACCACCCGCTCGCCTCCCTCGCTGTAGCCACAGAGAACATCGATAGAACCTGGTTTTTCTTGATTTTCTCAGTGCCCTTAAGTAGCTCAGTGGAGCTGTTTTATGATCCCAAATTGTATCTGTTCAGCACCGGGTCGGGAATCCTATGTCAAGGGACGCTTTTCGTCATCCATGACCGCTTGTTGTCGCCGTCCATGGCGACAAACACCCTTGCCACAGGATCCCCGACCCTGTGCAAAGGACAGCAGCTGAATAGTTACCCCGAATTTATTATACCCGGTACTCACAATGTTCGATCAGCAGCTTTAACTGTTCTGCCCTGGTTGCCGGCCAGCGCTTCAGTAACCGCTCCGCCAGGGTCTGCTGGTCTGCAACCAGTTCCTCCAGTGGATCAAGAAAGTGACTCTCGTCAGCTCCGCTGTAGGCTGCGGCAAACTGCTGACGCAGACTGGTTTGTGCCAGCTTGAGCAATTCAGCGATGATTTCGCCAAGGGTACCAGCTGAATATCGGGTTGAGAAACCGTCACGCCAGGAGCGCCGGTAGAGACTGACAAATTCCTCACGCGGTAGCGACATCAGCAGCAATTCAGCTCCCTGCAGGGCCTCTTCACTATAGAGTAATCCCTTGTAAAAGGCGGCAACGGCAGGGGTGAAACGTGGTGGCAGACTGTCAGCACTGCGCACCTCAATCTGCGGGCGCAGACGTACTTCGGGAAACAGGGTCGACAGATGCAGGTTCCAGTCCCCAAGGGTGGCACGTTCAGCGTTCCAGCCACTGTCAAGAAACTGGCGGAAAGTAAAACGGCTGGCGGTCATATCAACATACTGTTTATTGCGTTCGATAAAGTAGAGGGGCACATCGAGGGCATAGTCGACAAAATCAGCAAGACCGGCGGGCGGGCTGAGCAGTTCTTCAATCAAGCCACAGCGATCATTATCGGTGCGCGACCAGATTTCGCCACGGGTGGATAAAAAACCACTCGGTTGTCCTTCGAGCAACGGCGAGTTGGCAAACAGCGCGTAGGCCACCGGACTCAAACGCTGGGACAGGCGCAACTTGCGGGAGCAATCGGCGGCATCGGAGAAATCAAGATTGACCTGGGTGCCGGCGGTCTGCTTCATCATCCGCTGCCCCATATCACCGGTTTTCAGCATATACTGCGACATGATCCGGTAGCGCCCCTTGGGCAACCAGGAAATCTGATCAAGGCGGGTAAAGGGGTGGGTTCCCAGCCCGAGAAACAGCAATCCCAACTCTTTGCCCACAGTCACAATGTGCTGGCGATAACGGTTTAAATCACGCGAGCTGCAGTGGATATCACAGCAGAATTTGCCCGAAAGCTCGAGCTGACCACCGGGTTCGAGGGTCACCGACGAACGCTTGCCTTGCAAGCCGATCAGGTTGTCCCCTTCATAGACCCCCTGCCAGCCACCAATGCCATCGAGGCGCGCCAGAAATTCGCGGATGCGCTCATAGGGTACCGCCTCACCGGTAGTCCGATCGACCACCAGCTTTTCGGTTTCCAGACCAATCCCCCACTCGTCGCGTGGGCGCGCACCACGCAGAATGAAGTCGACCAACTGCGCTGGACGCTCGATATAATCGCTGGTGCCAACCACTGCCTGATCCTTCTGTTGACTCATTCTGCCCAGCCTTTCAAAAACACGCCATCAAGATTCAAGATAGGTATTGATCGCTTCAGCAAGGGTCGTGAATATCTGGGTAAATTCCTTTTCGTCACGTTCCAGCAGGGTCACCCGAAACCCCCGCTCGTCGGTGCAGAAAGAAGAAATCGGCACCACACAGATCCCGGTAGCGCCAAGCAGATAATAGACGAAGCGCTTGTCGGTCTGGGTTCCCGCTGCTGCGACCAGTTGTTCGACCAGCGACCTGACTTCCGGGCTCTTGATCGGCAGGGTCTGGGTACTGGTCAACCGATTACTCTCAAACACCACACTCATATAAAAAGCGCCATTGGTGCGGTTGACCTTCAGACCAGACACCCCTTTAAGCATATCATAGGCGATATTGGAATAGTGCTCATAGCGATCCCGCCGCTCCGCCAGATAGACCGGGTACTCAGGATGGCTCAGGATCTTTGGTATCGCCTTCTGCGGCAGGGTGGTGGAACAAACTTCAACCATCTTTGAGTTGATAATGCTGTCAATATAGCGCTTGAAGGTTTCATCCTTGTCCGCATTATACACTTCAATCCAGCCACAACGCGAGCCGGGCCAGGGCACCTCCTTGCTGATTCCCTTCATGGCAATAGCCGGCAGATCGCCAATCAGATCGGAAATCGGCCGGGTATTCATGCCGTTATAACAGAGGTTATGATAAATCTCGTCACAGATCAAAAACAGGTCATACTCTTTACACAGGGCGATGATTTCCTTGAGAATTCGCTCGGGGTAAACGGCTCCGGTGGGGTTGTCAGGATTAATAATCAATACGCCGGAAACCGATTGATTGTATTTGATCGATTGACGCAGATCGTCCATGTTGGGGTACCAGTGATTATCGGGATCCAGACGATAGGTCACCGGCTTGAGTCCGGCATGGGCACCTTCTGCCGAGGAGTGGGTGGAATAGGTTGGTGACGGCCCGATCACCCGGGCTTCGCGCTTGAGTAGCCCGTAGACCTTCTGAATAGCATCGCCAAGGCCGTTGAAAAAGATGATATCCTCAACACAGATCTGGGCATAGCCGCGCTTGTTGGTCATATCGGCCAGGAACTGGCGGGTTTCCAGCAACCCCTTGGTGGCACAATAACCGTAGGAACAGTCCTGCATGACCAGATCCGCAACAATCTCCTTCATCCATAGGGGAATCTTCTCCCCTTTGGCGATGGGGTCACCGATATTTTCCATGTTGGTCTTAATGCCGAGTTTCTGCATTTTTTCGGCAATAGTGACAATCGCGCGAATTTCGTAGCTCAGCTCACCGGCGCCGATATGCACTATGTTATTACGCATTTTTTTCTCCCTGAAATCACAAGAAAAAAAGCCACGGACGATCTGTCCATGGCCTCGGGTTGATTCTTGTCATACCTGCGCGGCGACACCCGTTCACGGGTGATGGACAGACTGTCGGCGGATCATTGCCGCCGCCAACGCTCGTGCCGCCGCTGCAGATGGATGGTTCATGGGGTGTCCCTCGTTGGAAAAAGCTGGAGCCTGATTATCACAGCACCATAGTGAAGTCAAGCACTGATTCCTCCTGAAAAAAAGTCAGGCCCCCGGTAATCAACTACCAGGGGCCTGCTTGTTCATGATCTAACGTCAACCAGGACTATTTTTCTTGATTGCCGCCGTAGCTCATTTCCGCCATCTGCTGGTAAAGGCGATAGCGATTGGCAGTGATCTTGTTGGCATCTTCTATGAGCCCCTGAGCCGCTTCCGGGGCAACTTTCTTGAGTACCCGGTAACGGTTCTGTTTGAGAGCATAGTCCTCGAAAGAGATAGTCGGCTCTTTGCTGTCCAACTGAAGTGGATTTGTGCCCTGATCGGCCAGACGCGGATCAAAACGGAAGAGCGGCCAGTGACCGGAGGCCACCGCTTCCTTGCAGCCTTCGATCGCACTGTCCATGGCAATACCATGGGCAATACAGTGGCTGTAAGCAATGATCAGTGAAGGACCATCATAGGAATCGGCCTCAAGGAACGCCTTGACCACCTGAGCCGGATTGGAAAGAGCGACCTTGGCGACATAGATATTGCCATAAGACATGGCTATCATCCCCAAGTCCTTTTTCGGCTGGCGCTTGCCCCCGGCGGCAAACTGAGCCACGGCACCCAGCGGTGTCGATTTGGATGCCTGACCACCGGTGTTGGAATAAACTTCTGTATCCAAGACCAGAACATTGACATTTTCACCGGAGGCGAGAACGTGATCAAGACCGCCGTAACCGATATCATAGGCCCAACCGTCGCCACCGTGAATCCAGACCGACTTGACCACCAGATAATCAATATTCACCAGCAGCGGCTTGGCGGTTTCGTGGGTACATTTCTCCAGGATCGCCCGCAATTTGGCAACCCGATCGCGCTGCAGTTCAATCTCTTCCTGGGTATCCTGGGCACTGTCAAGAATCTTGCGCTTGAGATCAGCCGTTCCCTTACAAGCAGCACAGCCACAGGAGATGTTACTCTCTAGCAGTTCGCGAGCATATTCCGTATTTTTATCAACCGCCAGTCGCATGCCGTAGCCGAACTCGGCGTTATCTTCAAACAACGAGTTGCTCCATGCTGGTCCAAGGCCATCCTTGCGGGTGGTCCAGGGGGTGGTCGGCAGGTTGCCACCATAGATCGAGGAACATCCTGTGGCATTGGCCACCAACATTCGATCACCAAACAACTGGGAGCAAAGCTTGACAAAGGGGGTCTCGCCGCAACCGGCACAAGCACCGGAGAATTCAAACATCGGCGGCAGCAGTTGACTCCCTTTGAGTGTGCTGCGATTTACCAGAGCAGGATCGGTCTCCGGCAACGCCAGGAAAAATTTGAAGTTGGCAGCTTCCGATACCCGCAGTGGAGCCTGGAAGGTCATGTTGATCGCCTTGTGCTTTTCATCTTCCTTACTCTTGACCGGGCAGTTGTAAACACAGGCGCCACAGCCGGTACAATCCTCCGGAGCAACCTGGAGAGTATAACGCTTGCCTTCCATGTCCTTGCCTTTGGGAGTGACCGACTTGAACGTTGCGGGCGCAGCGGCAAGAGCACTTTCGTCGTAAATCTTCATACGAATAGCCGCATGGGGACAAATAAAAGAGCAGATGCCACACTGAATACAGAGGCTCTCATCCCAGACCGGAATATTGACGGCAATATTCCGCTTCTCAATAGCGGCGGTACCGGTCGGGAAAGTCCCGTCATCCGGCATGGCTGACAGGGGCAGTTCGTGGCCGACGCCGTCAATAATTGGCCCGAGGGTCGTTTTAACTATGTCAGAGTAGCCGCCCCATTGACCAATG
>NZ_JCBCBS010000107.1:0-35254 GCF_059864205.1 Pelovirga sp. | reverse complement strand
ATCAGGGTTCACGCTACGGCTTCGGCTATCCGGCCTGCCCCGAATTGGCGGCCCATGGGCCGGTATTTCAGTTGCTGCACCCTGAACGGATCGGGGTCAGTCTGACGGAATCCTTTGAAATGGTGCCGGAGATGACGACCTCCGCGATTATCGCTTATCATCCTCAGGCGAAATATTTTGCCGTCTGATCTGTTTGCCGTTTGTTATTGCATCACTCCGGTTGACTGATGACCCTGGATCTGTCTTTTCTTTTCGCCTTTTTTGCCACTTTGGCCGGGATCTTTTATCTGGCCTGGGGGGGCAAAGTCAAAGCGACCAGCGGCATCGATTTCGCTCTGAGTGGGCGCACCGCATCGAGCCTCAATGTGTTTGGTGCTATTACCGGCACCCTCGTCGGTGGCGCTTCTACTATTGGCACCGCACAACTGGCCTTCATGTACGGCATATCGGCCTGGTGGTTTACCCTGGGCGCCGGCCTGGCCTGTCTTTTTCTCGGGGTATTTATTGCTGTTCCTCTGCGTCAGAGTCGGGCGCAGACCATCCCTGAATTCATTGCTCTGTACCACGGCGAGCACGTCCGCACTGCCGCCAGCTTTTTTACTGCGGTTGGTATGTTTATCCAGATCGTCGCTCAACTGCTGGCTTGTGGGGCCGTCCTGGCGGTTCTTTTTGACTTGTCTATGGTTGTCAGTGCCGCGATCTCCGTAATGCTGGTGGTGTTTTTTACCCTTGGTGGCGGCATGAAATCGGCCGGTTTGACCGGCATGATCAAGATGCTGCTGATCTATCTGACGATGGCCGTCGCCGGTGCCGTTGCCCTTGATCTTGCCGGAGGCTGGCGTGGTTTGACTGCCGGCTTTGCCGCCTGGCCCTGGTTCAGCCTGTTTGGTTATGGGGTGAAAGAAGGGGTATCTGACCTGCTATCAATGCTGGTTGGCGTAATTTCGACCCAGACCTATCTGCAGGCCATTTTTTCTGCTAACAACAGCTTGGTAGCGCGGCGCGGTGCGTTCCTCAGTGCGGCACTGATCCCCCCTCTGGGACTGTTCGGTATTCTTGTCGGTTTGTATATGCGTCAAACCATGCCGGAGATCGAGAGTGCTCTGGCGCTGCCAACCTTCATTCTGCTGCACCTGCCGTCAGGTTTCGCCGGTATCGCCTTTGCCACCCTGCTGATTGCAGCGGTGGGCACTGCTGCAGGCCTTGCTCTGGGGGTGGCGACAACCTTGAAAGTTGATCTATTACGTTACTGGCTGCAGAGCAAGCCATCAGAATTGCTGATGTTTCGATTCATCACCCTGATCGTTTTAATTGCAGCGTTTCTTCTTTTGCTCAGTAACTTAGGTTCTGCGATTATGGACTGGAGTTTTTTGTCCATGGGTTTACGCGGTGCCACCCTCTGCTTTCCTTTACTGTTTGCTGTTTTCCTGCCCAAAACCAACTGGCGAAAAGCCGGGTTTATTTCGATCATGTTGGCGCCAACCGCCGTTGTGTTGCTGGGGTTTTTCCCGCTAACCGGCGTACCCCCATTGTTTTTTGGTCTGGGCTTGTCGTTGGTTGTCTTTGTCCTGGCTCTTCTTTTTCCTAAGATCAGAGCATAGCACTATTGTCCTTTTCACGTGCGGTTGTATGGGAACACGACAGACCTGGCAAATAATGTTATAATCCAGTGGTGTTAGTTCTTTATTCTGTTTTTCATGACATCATGATCGATCCGGTCCTGAGATACCGTTACCAGATGCGTCTTGCTATTTTTTTCCTGCTTTTATTCATCATTTTCTCTTCAACAGCTTATGCTGCGCGTCTGGATGTCGATGTGCGCAGTAGCGAACCCTTCCTGCAACAGATCATCAGGGAGGCTTTAGCTGCGCCCATGTTGTCTGCTGAAGATGATCGTCTTAACCGACAGCGTCTGGGATCCTATCAACGCCGGCTGCCAAGGTTAGTTAAAGAGATTATCGAACCCTATGGTTTTTTCTACAGTACGGTCACAACCCGACTGGACCAGCCTGCTGCAGCCCACTTCCGCATCATTATTGATGTGGATACCGGGGCACCACTGTTAATCACCAGTTTCTACAAAGACATATCAGGAGCCGGGTCAGATCATCCCAATCTGTTACGGTTATTACAAGAATTCCCTTTGAAAGAAAATGATGTCCTGCGGCAGGATCTCTACGAACAAGGCAAAGGGGCTTTGCGTCAGGAAGCTGCTGCCCTTGGCTACCTGGATGCGACCTTTAGTGTTCATCGCATTGAGGTTCATCTGCAAGAACGGCGCGCCGATATCGATCTGCGCTTTTTAACCGGCGGACAGTATCATTTCGGGACAATCAGTTATGTCGATCGTGGTGGTTACCCCGAGCACTTTCTTAAACGGTTTGTCAGTTTCAAACAAGGGGACGTTTTTTCATACAGTCAACTCGGTAAAACCCAGGTGAATCTTATTGATGCTGATTTGTTCCGTTCTGTTTCAGTCCGCGCCATGCCGCAATATGAGGAAAACTTTCAGGTGCCGGTGGAAGTCGAATTGTTGCCGTTACCGCGCCATCGCTTGCGACCGGGAATCGGCTATGGTACCGATACCGGCGGCAGGATTTCTCTTGATTATCGCCATCTGAACCTCTGGGGGTCTGCTCACGAACTGGTAGGTAAGGCGCTCCTGGCCCAATGGCGCCAACAGCTTGAGACTAGCTACATTATTCCCGATCGTCGCCGCCTTGATAGTTTGACCTTGTTGACCATCGGTACAGAACGGGAAGATGTTGACACCTATTACCGCCGTGAAGTATTCGGCGAAGCCGAATATCGGCGGTCATTTGGCCGAGGTTACAAAGGATCATTGTTTGTCCGCACGACAACAGAGCGCTCGCGCATTGCTGATGATGATAAACGGACGCAATTGTTGTTGCTGGGAGCTCGTTTGGGTTGGCAGCAGATGGATCATCCGTTGACTCCTGTGCGCGGTAGTAAGGTCCAGCTAGAAGTGCAGGGAGCTGATGAAAACTGGTTTTCTGATACCTCGTTGCTGCAACTCTCTATTGATGCCGCGACTCTGGTTCCCTTGCCACAGCGCTTTTCTGTTTTCATCCGTTTGCGTGGGGGGACGACCTGGCACCGTCATGAATTCAATACCCTGCCGGTTTCTATGCGCTATTTTGCCGGTGGGGATCGTAGTGTCAGGGGTTTTAAATATCATTCCCTCGGGACAGTCAATGATGAAGGCGATGTGATTGGCGGTAAACATCTCCTGGTCGGTAGTGTTGAATTGGAAAGAAGATTTTTGCAACGGTGGGGTACTGCCATCTTTTATGATGCCGGTAATGCCTTTGACTCGTTTACAGGTTACCGACTCAAGCAGGGGACCGGGGTCGGGTTGCGCTACTTCACCCAGATTGGTGCTATACGTCTTGATCTGGCCAGACAATTAGGGGAAAAAGACAACCGCTATCGCTTGCATTTCAGCTTGGGTTTGGCATGGTAAGAGGGTTAACAACCACATTTATGGTTTTTTGTCTGTTAGCCGGTCTGGTTTTCGGGGCGGCGATCTGGTTACTCTACACGACAGCTGGTGCAGATTTCGCCTTGCGGCGCTTAGCGCAACAGCTTGATACCCAGATCACCCTATCCCAGCTTAGCGGTTCTTTGGCACGCGGGCTCAGTATCACGGATCTGGCAATCGAACAGGCAGAGGTCAGCCTGCAAGCTCGCAGCATTCAACTGGACATGGCAGTTTCCTCTCTTTATCCGTTCCATTTAACCCTCTCTACTCTTGCCCTGGCAGATGCTACCCTGGTGCTGCCTCAAACTGAATCAAGCGGACAACAACCCGGTCTCCATCTGCAGATTCCGCAGTTGCCGGCAACCCTCGATCTGTTACAGGTTGATATCGCACAGCTTGATTTGAACAATATTTCAATCGTTCAGAGCGATGACATCAGGGTGGTAGAAGAACTGAATGCGGCTATCGATTTTCACCAGAGGCGATTATCCATCAGCGATTTTAACTTACGTATTGATGATCTGTCCGTTGCTGCTGCCCTGACTCTGGATATGGCTGATGCGACAGGGGATCTGACGGCAACGGTCGAGAACAGCGACGGCGACCAGCTCTGGCGCAAGATTGTTGTTGAGAGTTCGCTGGCCGTTGTCGCTGCTGACAGCAGCGCAGGGAAAATCAATCTGCAGCTCTATCTGGTTGATCATCAGCCTTTTTCCCTGCAAGCGGATATCACGTTAGGGGTAAATAGATTGACCTTTACAGAGCTTTTATTCCACCAGGCCAAGCGGTCGGGTTCCGTTGCAGCAGCAGGTCAGCTGCGGTTTGGTGATGATGGACCAGCACTGTCCGCCAACATTTTTCCTCAGGATCTTGATTTAAGTCAGGAAGCAGGTCTTGCGTTAGTTGTGAACGGAGAAATCGCTTTGAGCTATGCCCAGATGCAGTATCAGGGCGAACTTGATCTGACCACCCGGGGTGATGAATTGGTCGCGGCTGCGCTGACGACTGATTTTTCCGGTGATCACCAGCACCTGCGACTGCAACAGATCAATGCCTCCTGGCTGGCAGCGCAGATCAGCGGCAATATCGACCTGGATTGGTTGGAAACCCTGAAATTGGCCGCGCAGTTGCAGATCGAACATCTCTCCCTGGAACCCTTTCTCCCTGACAGTAACGGTCTGCTCAATGCCAACCTGGCGGCCAGTTACCGCCATGATGAGCAGTCCCCACAGGCTCATATCAATATCGAACTGTACGATTCAACTCTCTACGAATACCCCCTTTCCGGTGTTATCGCAGCAGACTATAAGAATGATAATCTGATTCTTCATCAATTAAATCTGCTGAGTCATAGCGCGCAACTGCGGGCGCAGGGTGATTTACACAGCAATATCGAATTTACTCTGACACTGCAACAACTTGCAGATTTTTATCCGCCGGCTGCTGGTGTCTTGACGGCGCAGGGATGGTTGAATCACGGCGCGGATGGCCGCACCGCAGATGTTCGCCTTGCCGGCTCAGAACTTTTGTATGATGAGTGGCAGTTATCTTCTTTTGACTCCCACTTCAGCCTTGATACGGATCAGCAGTTCACTGCCGTTGCCCAATTTCATCAGCTGGGTTCCACGACCCAACAACTGCTGGTTGATGAGATGACTTTGCTGGTTGCCGGTACACCACTCAAACATCAGATCGGCATCAGCGCCCGGGCGCAAGAAACGACGATGAAAACCAGCTTGCAGGCAAGCTGGTCTGAATCCTTGTGGACGGCGCTGCTGCAACATCTGGAGGTTAATACATTAGGCAGTCATTGGCGTCTTAGTGATCCTGCCGCTATTGTGATTGGATCACAGATTGTCAGGGTTTCCAACCTGCATCTTGGTGATGGGGCACAGCAGTCCGTACGTCTCCAGGGAGAATATTTGCCGGTGGAAGAGTCCCTCTCAATAGACCTCGATTGGTCGGAACTGTCACTGAATCTTTTGGGCCAGTGGCTTGATCCTGCTTTGCTGCAGGGGGATACCGGTGGGACATTGTCTGTGCTTCAGCAACCGGACAACACCGAGATTCATCTTGTGGCTCACGTCAATGCCGACCTTCATTATCAACAGATACATTTGCAAGATATCAGCACCAGGCTAACCGTAAATTGGGGGGCGGACGGCCTGGCAGGTGATTTGCTTTTTGATATTGGCTCGCCGGCCCATCTGCTGCTTGAATTTCATTCCCCTGATCCGGCTGACATGGTTTTGCCTGAGCTAACCACCATGTCGTTAACCTGTCGGCAGATACCCCTGCAGTTGATTCAGTCCTGGTTGCCCGCAGAAATGATCGCCCAGGGGGTTTTTGCCTGCGACATGCAAGGTTGGTGGTCAGCAGAGAACCAATTTGCTCTTCATGGCAACGCTGACATCAGCGCGGGCTCCTTCTATTGGCATGACGATGAACAAGCCATGGACCTTGCCCTTGATAAGGTCACTGCAGATTGGAGTTGGGAAGGGGATGCTTTGCGAGCCCGGACAGCAATTGTCCATGATTTTGGTCATATCAACGGTTCGCTGGACATTGCGCTTCCGGCTCGGTTGCCATTCAGCCTTACCACTGCCACGACCATGGTTGCAGATGTCGATTTTCAGTTGCGCGAAAGCGGGCTGTTATCAGTTTTTTTCCCCAGCTACGTTTATGACAGCAAGGGGGAAATTGAACTAACTGCAACCATCAACGGTAGCTTCGGCGAGCCTTTATTTGCCGGGAGTTTCAGCTTAAAAGATGCGCAACTGTATGTGCCGGCGGCCGGAATTCGTATCGCTGATATTATGGTTGCAGCACAACTGGAAGGGCAGCAACTCGATGTGTCGACCCTGCAGCTATCTTCCGGTCAGGGCTCCATCAACGGCCGGGGGAGGGTGGAGTGGCGCGGCTGGGTACCCGACAATTATCGTTTTTCCATCGGTGGCGATAATTTTCAGTTAATTAATTTGACTGATCTGGCCCTTCAAGTCAGTCCTGATCTGGTTATTGACGGCAGTCTGGAAAAGGTGCGCGTGCGCGGCAGCCTACAATTCCCCCAGGTGATGATCAAAGATCAGACCAGCTCCCGGGCGGTTCAGAACAGCCCTGATCTGGTAATTATGGATCGTCAGGCGCCGGGACGAAAAACAATCGAAATTCGTCACGATATTGATATAAATCTGATTCTGGGTGAACAGGTGATGCTGAACTTTGCCGGACTACAAGCACGGGTTGCCGGTTCATTGCGGTTGTACACCGATGCACAGCAGGATATTGCCGCGCAGGGGCGATTGTTCGTGGAACGTGGGCGCTTTTCGTCCTACGGTGTTTCCCTTGATATAGAACGCGGCGATCTGTATTTTGCCGGCGTTCCCTTGCGTTATCCAACCTTGGATATATTGGCAATACGCCGCGCCGGCGAGGTTCGTGCCGGGGTGCGAGTAACCGGCACGCCGCAAGAACCACAGGTCAGTCTTTATTCTGATCCAGTTATGCCGGATGCTGATATATTGTCGTATGTGGTTTTCGGGCGTCCCCTCGACAGTAGCGGTGGTGGTGACACAGATCTGTTGATGTTGGCTACCGGGGCGTTATTGTCACAAGGGGAGTCCATCATTTTGCAGGAACGTCTTAAAGGTCGTTTTGGTCTTGATGTGCTTGAATTTTCCGCCGGCGATGGTGATACCAACGGCTCGCTTATCACGACCGGTAAATATATTACTCCCGATCTATATGTGAGTCTTGGCTACTCACTTTTCAACAATACCAACGAGATCAGAATGCGTTATCGGCTTTCATCCAGATTGGAACTGGAATCAAGCTTTGGGCAGGAGTCAGGCGTTGATCTTTTTTACCGTCTGGAAAGGGACAGACTGTTTAAAAAGTGAAAGGCCCGCTGTGAAAAGCGGGCCTTCAACGATTACTGAGATTTAGTTTCAGAATCAACCCTGTCACGGGAATTGCCGGTGTCTGATAACACCGGATGGGTGGAAAACCTTCTCAACTGCTGTGAGTCGTCTTCGATAGGCATTCCTCCTTTCTAATTTGTCTTCATTATAGCGAAGATCAGAATTAAATCAAAGGGGGGGCGTGAAAAAAAAGGATTATCTTTACCGGCTTTTATATTTGCGGTACCTTCGGTAGCTTGATGAATTGATTGAGCGAAAAAAATCAATCTACAACAGATTGCAGATGAAAGGTTCTTACTGTGAATAGTTTGCCCCTGTTTGTTTTATGGATTGTCACGGCCTGTGGTGCTTATGCCGTAGCCAAGAGCCGGGGGCGCAATTGTCGTCTCTGGTTTGCCATTGGATTGATGATTGGCCCCTTTGCTATTTTGATTGTAGCTATGCTGCCATTGGGGCCGAATGCCAAAAAAGGGTACCATTAATCATTCAATAAAAAAGTTTCTACTAATATTTACTTTTTGCCACTGAGGCATCGGTCCTGGAGTTAAATCAATTTGATCCTGCCTGTAATTGCCCTGGTATGCGGTTTGACCTTGTTGGTTTGGAGCGCAGATCGTTTTGTTGACGGTGCTGCGGCGACAGCACGGCATGCTGGTATGCCGCTGTTGCTGGTCGGTATGGTCGTTATTGGCTTCGGCACTTCAGCGCCAGAGATGCTGATTTCAGCTATTTCTTCCAGTCAAGGCAACCCTGGCCTGGCGCTGGGCAATGCCTATGGCTCGAATATTTCCAATATTGCTCTGATACTTGGTGTTGCTGCGTTAATCAGCCCCATTCCAGTCCCTGCCAAGATTTTCCGTTCTGAATTGCCTGTGCTGGCAGCAATTACACTGTTTACAGTTATGTTGCTGTGGAACTTATCCATCAGTCGCCTTGATGCAACCTTATTGTTGCTGGCTTTTGCTGCGGTCATAGTCTGGTGGGTTGTCATCGGCTTGCGCCATAAAAATACCGATAAGTTGCTGGCAGCTTCAGAGCATAGCGAAGATGTTTTTTTGCCGTTAAAAGCAGCAATTTTCTGGTTGATTGTCGGGTTTATTCTGTTGGTTGTCAGCTCCCGTATGCTGGTTTGGGGTGCTGTTGAAATAGCTACGGCTTTGGGTGTCAGCGATTTGATGATAGGCCTGACCATTGTCGCCATCGGCACATCTTTGCCGGAATTGGCTGCCGCAGTTGCGGCAGCACGCAAACGAGCACACGATCTGGTGCTGGGTAATATTATCGGCTCCAATATTTTTAATACTCTTGCGGTCGTCGGGATCGCCGGGGTTATTCATCCTCTCGACGTTGGCAGGGAAGTTCTTTATCGCGACTGTCTGATTATGAGCGTTTTGACTCTCTTGCTTTTTTGGCCCACCTGGCGTAAGCGCTATTGTCTGTCGCGTCTTTTTGGCGCGGTTCTGTTAGTGGGTTATGTTACTTATCTTGGTCTGTTGGGCGCACAAATTCTCGGTTACCTGTGAAAAACCAGACAGTCCCCCTTGACACCTCATTGAATATGACTGATTTTAATAAATTACTATGTATCTGTTCAGCACCGGCTCTTCGGATCCTATGTCAAGGGACGCGATTGTTTCCCGTTGGGTCATCCATGACCGCTTGGTGTCGCTGTCCATGGCGACAAACACCCTTGCCACAGGAGCAGCGACCCTGCGCAAGGATAGTGGTGAATAGTTACATTACTAATCCCATTTTAAAAACCCTCTAAAATCTTGGTTGCAACATACTGACAATGAAGGAGTCATAATGCCCATATCTGCAGATTTTAAATCACGTTTGTATCCCATTGCCGGTCAACTGGTTCAGCATTACGGTACGCCCTTTCATATTTATGATGAGATTGGTATCCGCCAGACAGGGGAGGAGCTCAAACAGGCATTTTCCCACCTGGATGGTTTTCGTGAATATTATGCCGTCAAAGCATTGCCCAATCCACGCATCCTTGAAATGATGGCCGACATGGGGTTCGGTTTTGATTGCAGCTCGATTGCCGAAGTATTGCTCAGTCGTCAGGTTGGTGCTCGTGGTGAAGACATCATGTTTACCTCGAACAACACCAATCAGCTAGAGTTCGAAACCGCTCTGGCTGACGGTGGCAGTATATTAAACCTGGATGATATCTCGCTGATCGACAAGGTAAAGGACTTCCCCGAGCAGGTCTGCTTCCGCTACAACCCTGGCCCAAGAAGGTCGGGTAACGTCATTATCGGCAATCCGGTCGAAGCGAAATACGGTGTCAGCTATGAGCAGATTGTTGAAGCCTATCGCCAGGCCAAGAAGCGTGGTGCCGGCCGTTTTGGTCTGCATACCATGGTTGCTTCCAACGAACTGGATTACACCTACATGGTGGAAACCGCGCGTATGGTTCTCGATGTTGTTGAAATGGTCAGCAATGAACTCAATATCAGGTTTGAATTTGTCAATATCGGTGGTGGTTTCGGCATTCCTTATCGTCCGGAGCAAAAGGCCCTTGACCTTGCTGCCATGTCCAGGGACATTGGCGATATTTTTGCCACCTTTAAGGCCAAACATGGTTATGCCCCGAAAATGTACATGGAGAGTGGCCGCTTCATGACCGGTCCCCATGGTTGCCTGTTAACCACTGCCATCAATCATAAATATATCTATCGCAACTACATTGGTGTTGACGCCTGCATGTCATCCCTGATGCGACCGGCTATGTACGATGCCTATCATCATATCGAGGTCATCGGTAAAGAAAGCGAACCGGCCGATCAGGTTTACGATATCGTTGGATCCTTGTGTGAAAACAACGATAAGTTTGCCATTCAACGTCAATTCCCGCGGATTGAAGAGGGCGATATCCTTGCTATTCACGATACCGGCGCCCATGGCCATGCCATGGGTTTTCAGTACAACGCCAGATTGCGCCCACAGGAGCTGCTGCTCAAAGCAGATGGATCCGTCGAGCTGATTCGCCGCGCCGAAACGATAGATGATTACCTTGCTACTTTGACCTTCACCGCTAATTCATTTTCGCCAAATCGGGCATAGTTTTGTCGTTGGAACCACACCTGTCCCGTCTGGAACATCAAATCCTGCCGCCATTGACCGTGGAAACCCTGGTTAATGGCGGCTCAGGATTGGCACGCTTTGAAGGACGAGTCGTTTTTATCCCACACAGCTGCGTTGGTGATTTGGTCCGCGCCAAGGTAGTTCGTTCAAAAAAAAATTATCTTGAAACAGAACTACTTGAAGTGCTGCAACCCGGCCCCGGTCGTCAGGTGCCTGACTGCCCGGTTGCCGGGGAGTGTGGCGGCTGTCAGTGGCAGCATCTCTCTTACGCTGATCAGCTTCAATGGAAGCAGCAGTTGTTCATTGAAACCTTGAGCTATCAATGTGGGGTTGCAACAACCGCCATCAAGCCGATCATCCCTTCTGTCCATCAATGGCACTATCGCAGCCGTGTTCAGATCAAATGCTTTAACCGTGACGATGGCTTCATAACCGGCTTTTATCGCCCGCGCAGTCGCTACGTAGTAGCCGTTACTCAGTGTCCGATCATGGATCAACGCCTCAACCACTTGGTGGCTGATCTTAGAGCCCTATTCAACGGTTCTGTTTTCGCCGACCATATCCCTCAGATCGATCTGGCGGTTGATGATGCCGGCAAATGTGCGGCGATTATTCACTATCTGGGGGCACAGCGCGTCGCACTGAAGGAATCTTTACGTCATTCCGGGCTGGATGCCGATCTGCTGGTTCAGTTTGGCTCAAAAAAAAGTTTACAGGCGATTTGTGGTGACGGCAGGCTCGAGATTCACGTTGATACGCCCCTCCTGACTCTAAACTACAGCGCTGGATCGTTCGCTCAGATCAATCTCCAGCAGAACAAGGTACTGATCAATATCCTTACCAGCATTTTTCCCTGGAATAGAGATCAGCAGGTGTTGGAACTCTATTGCGGCATGGGCAACCTGTCGTTTCCCCTGGCCCGGCGGGTAAAGCATCTGGTTGGTATTGAAGAATCTGTTCAGTCGATCCGCATGGCACAAAGCAACAGTCATCAATGTGCCATTACCAACCTCACATTCTCTGCTGCCGCAGCCGAAGAAGTGGTTAAATCCAACATAGATCATCATCATTTTGATGTCGTAGTCCTCGACCCCCCCCGCACTGGTGCTTATTCTGTGGTAAAATCTCTGGCTGCAGCAGGTATTCCGAATATGCTCTATGTATCTTGTGATCCGCAAACCCTGGCTCGGGATCTGCGGCCATTGATTCACGGCGGCTACCAAATCGTTTCCTCTCAGCCACTTGATATGTTTCCGCAGACATATCACTGCGAAAGCGTCACTTTTTTACAGAAACTCAGCTGATTTTTATCCTGTTTGTTTTCTGTGCAACCGTAACTTCAGGTGATTATTTTTTATGCATTCGCCTTTCATGTAGGTTGCTTCTTTTCCTTAGTAACTTCGTTTTATTGCTCATCATGCTGATATTAAAGGATAAATAAATTTTTAAAGGTTTCTTTTCGTTATGGCAAGGTCTTTGCTTTTTAGGTGGGCGTTGGCGGTTGGGATCAATGCCCGGTCGAAATACATATCTGGTGACAGGAGGCAAGTATTATGCGCAAGGTCGAAGCGATTATTAAACCGTTCAAACTTGATGAAGTCAAAGAAGCGTTGAACGAAATCGGTATTCAGGGAATTACTGTCAGTGAAGTCAAAGGATTCGGGCGCCAGAAAGGTCATACTGAACTTTATCGTGGTGCCGAATATGTTGTCGATTTCATACCTAAAATCAAAATGGAAATCATTGTCGCGGACGATCTTGTTAGCAAGGTTGTTGATACCATCGCTGAAACAGCCAAAACCGGGCGTATCGGTGACGGCAAGATTTTTGTGACAACGATTGATGAAGTTGTCAGGATCAGAACCGGTGAGCGGGGAGAAGACGCCCTTTAATTATTGATCTATCTACCCACAGGATCCATCAGAGTAATTCTGTTCAGCACCGGGTCCGGAATCCTATGTCAAGGGACGCTTTTTGTCATTCATGACCGCTTTTTGTCGCCGTCCATGGCGACAAAAACCCTTGCCAAAGGACTCCCGACCCTGCGCAAGGATAGAGCTGCATAGCTACTTATTTATATCGTCATCATATTTTCAGCTTGTTAGGGATGTGAAGCATTCCAACAGTCCCATACCATTCAAAGGAGAAGGAAACAATGACACCAAATGAAGTCGTTAAGTTTGCCAAAGAAAATGATGCTAAATTCGTAGATTTTAAATTTCTCGATTTTGTTGGTATCTGGCAGCATTTTGCCACCCCGCTTAGTGAATTCGGCGAAGATGTTTTCGAAGAAGGTTTGGGTTTCGATGGCTCTTCGATTCGCGGTTGGCAGCCGATTCACAATTCCGACATGCTGCTGGTTCCTGATCCCACCACCGCCAAAATTGACCCTTTCATCGAAATGACCACTTTGAGCCTTATCTGTAATATCGTTGATCCGATCACACGCGAAGGTTACACTCGCGATCCACGCTTCATTGCTCAGAAGGCAGAAGCGTACCTCAAATCAACCGGCATTGCTGACACCGCTTACTTCGGCCCGGAGCCTGAGTGCTTTATCTTTGATGATGTGCGTTATGCCTCGAGTGCCAATGAATCCTTTTATGCCATCGATTCCGTTGAAGGGGTCTGGAACACCGGCCGTGAAGAATTTCCCAACCTGGGGTATAAACCGAAGCACAAGGGGGGGTATTTCCCCGTAGCGCCAACCGACAGTATGGTTGACCTGCGTAACGAAATGATGATGGTGCTGCAGGAAGTTGGGATGGTTGTTGAGTGTGGTCATCATGAAGTTGCTACTGGTGGTCAGTGCGAAATTGACATGCGTTTTGATTCGCTGCTGGCTATGGGCGACAATCTGCAGTGGTTCAAGTATGTTCTTAAAAACGTTGCTTTCCGTAACGGTAAAACCGTCACTTTTATGCCAAAACCGATTTACGCTGACAACGGCTCCGGTATGCACTGCCATCAATCCTTATGGAAAGACGGTAAAAACCTGTTTGCCGGCGATGGCTACGGTGGTCTCTCTAAAATGGCCATGTACTATATCGGAGGCATCATGAAGCACGCCAAGGCGCTGTGTGCCTTTACCAACCCGACGACCAACTCTTACAAGCGTCTGGTGCCCGGTTATGAGGCCCCGGTAAATCTGGCTTACTCCAACCGCAACCGCTCGGCATCACTGCGGATTCCGGTAACTGATAATGAAAAATCAAAGCGAATTGAATACCGCACTCCTGACGCGTCAGCTAACGGTTATCTGGCTTTCGCCGCCATGTTGATGGCCGGTCTCGATGGCATTGAAAACAAGATCGATCCGGGTCAGCCGTTGGACAAGGATATCTATGGTTTGTCACCGGAAGAATTGAAGGATATCCCCAACGTTGCAACCTCATTAGAGGATGCCCTTAATAACCTGGAACAAGACCATTCCTTCCTGCTTAAAGGTGATGTGTTTACCGAGGATGTTATCGATATGTGGATCAGCTACAAGCGTAGCGCTGAAGTCGATCCGGTCCGTATGCGTCCGGTACCTGAAGAATTCGCTCTCTACTTTGACTGCTGATTTTTAGAAAAGTTATGACGAATCGCCAAAAAAGCCTCCGATAAAATACCGGGGGCTTTTTTGCGACGCCATTAAAGTTGTTATCTATGCTGCAGCAGCATTGTCCGGGTTACTGACAATATGCAGATCACGTTGAGGGAAGGGGATGCTGATTCCTTCCGAGTCAAAACGCACCTTGATGGTTTCCTGCAGATCAAAAAATACCGGCCAGTAGTCACTGCTGTTGACCCAGGGACGGACAGCAAAATCGACACTGCTTTCACCGAGTGCCAGTACCCCGATGGTTGGTGCCGGTTCAGGCAGAATACGTTCGTCTTTGGAAAGAATATTCTCTAACACTGAGCGCACTTTCTGCAGATCATCGCCATAGCTGACACCAATTACCAGATCAACTCGGCGGGTTGGCTTGGCGGAAAAGTTAGTAATGGTTGAGCCCATAATCTGACCGTTGGGAACAATGATCTGCTTGTTGTCGCCTGAACGCATCTGGGTGCTGAAAATCTGGATCTCTTCAACGATTCCGGCAACACCGCCGGCATCAATAAAATCACCAACTTTGAAGGGACGAAAGATGATCAGCAGCACTCCGGCAGCAAAATTACTCAAGGTTCCCTGCAATGATAAGCCGACAGCCAGGCCGGCGGCGGCAATTACTGCGGCGAATGAGGTTGTTTCTACGCCCATTTTACTGATAGCGGCGATAACAACAAAAACCATCATAGCCACGAAGAGCATATTTTTGGTAAATTTGACGAGGGTTTCTTCTACTTTGGCCTTGATCATGGCTTTAGCAACCGTATTTGATATGGTTCTTGCCACAATCCGCCCCAAAATAAAAATGACCACTGCCCATAGCAGTGGCAGGCCGTAGGTCTGAATCAAGCCGTAAAACATGTCAGGTGAAAAGTCGTTCATGATGCCCTCCTTGGAGAAGATTGACCATCGTAATGAGAGTATTTTTTATGATTTTATGATTTAGAGGAGTTTCGCGCAACCATCTCTTTAATTAAGCTGGCATCAGCTGCCATCCGCTCACAACGTCGGGGTAAGCCACGCAATTGCTCAATGACCTTAATGGGAGGCAGCTTGTCCTTAATCGCTTTGTTGATGGCTTCCGGAAACTTGGCCGGATGAGCTGTTGCCAGGCAGACCAGGGGGACATCATCACCGACATCACCAGCGGCTTTAACCCCGACCGCCGTATGGGGGTCAAGGATATATCCAGTGTGATGGTAAAAGGATGAAATCTGCTCGAGGATTTGCTCGTCATCGACACTGGCAGCGACGAAATCCTGCTGAATTTTAGCCTGCAACGCTGCAGAAAAAATGATTTTTCCGGTTTTTTTAAAATGATCCATGGCCGTAACAACTGCCGCAGTATCGCCGTCATACAGATAATAGAGGTAGCGTTCAAAATTGCTGGCAACCTGAATATCCATCGATGGAGACAGGGAATGGTGGACATCGGCTAGGGAATAGTCTCCGTCATTGACAAAGCGACTGAGAATGTTGTTTGCATTGGTGGCCAGAATGAAGCGACGGGTTGGTAAACCCATTTTTCCGGCAAGATATCCGGCGAAAATATCACCGAAATTGCCCGTAGGTACACTGAACTGGACCTGTTCACAGGCAGTTTGTTCGCGAACGCGGAAATACGCATAAAAGTAATAGACGATCTGTGCCAGCACTCGAACCCAGTTGATTGAATTGATCGATCCTAAAGCGTGGGTCTGTTTGAATTGCTGATCATTGAAAATTTCTTTAACAATCGCCTGGGCGTCATCAAAGGTACCATCAATCGCGATATTGAAGACATTATTATCAGTAACCGTCGTCATCTGCATTTCCTGGACAGAAGAAACCCGCCCGTAGGGAAATAGAATGAATATATTGATATTCTTCTTGCCACGCACGCCGGCGATGGCAGCACTACCGGTGTCGCCACTGGTGGCGCCGATGATGTTGAGCTTTTTGTTGTCCCTGATCAGATAGTATTCGAACAGATTACCAAGAAACTGCAGGGCAACATCCTTGAAGGCCAGGGTCGGGCCATGGAAAAGTTCAAGAATGTAGATATCACCCTGTTTCACCACCGGTGTAATCTCTGGATGATTAAATGACGCATAAGATGCGTCGACCAGACGGCGCAGATCGGCAGCAGGCACATCGGTTGCATACAGCGAGATAATCTCGAAAGCCAGATCCGTATAGCTGAGGTGACTGAAAGCTTCCAGTTGCCGTTGTGTAAGCTGAGGAATCTGTTCAGGCAACAGTAATCCACCATCTGACGCCAGCCCCATCAGCACCGCATCGCTAAAAGACAAATCACGAACCTGGCCACGTGTACTGCAATATTTCATAACCTTAAAACCTCTTTCTTAAAGTATATTCTAGTTCAGTATTTATACTGGGAGGGCAATCGACCTTAAATCATTTCAAGGGTATTGATCAGTCACAGCATAGTACTGATTATTACAGGAGATTAAAAGTCATCAGCATAAAAAAAAGGCGTAAGACCCTGAAAAGGACCTTACGCCTGGTGTCTGTCTGCAATACTTAGTTTAGTTTTGTTCCGCGTCCTGCGCGTCGACAACAGCAACCGCGGCCATATTGACGATGTCGGCAACATCGTCACCACGCTGCAGCACGTGAACCGGTTTTTTCATCCCCATCAGGATCGGCCCAATGGCCTCAGCGCCACCAAGCTTGTTCAGCAGTTTGTAGCTGATATTGCCGGACTGCAGATCGGGGAAGATAAACACGTTGGCATCGCCCTTGATCATCGAGAAGGGGAACTGTTTTTCGGTCAATTCCGGATCAAGAGCGACATTGGCCTGTACCTCACCATCAACAATCAAATCAGGGTCAAGTTGCTTGACCAGTGCTGTAGCTTTTTTCACCTTAAGGGCCTGCGGTTCGGTGCTGCTACCGAAGTTTGAGAAAGACAACATGGCTACTTTCGGCACGATATCAAATTGACGAACCTTTTCTGCTACCAGAATAGCCGTTTCGGCCAGTTCTTCCGGGGTAGGATCAATGGCGACAGTAGCATCAGCAATAAAGACCACCTGCTTCTTGAAAACCATCATGTACATGCCGTGAACCTTGGACAGGTTGTTTTGTTTGCCGATGATTTCCAGCGAGGGTTTGATGGTTTCCGGATAATGATGGTTGATCCCGGAGAGCATGGTGTCAGCATCGCCCTGTTGTACCATCAAGGCGCCAAAATAGTTATAGTTGCCTTTGAGTTGGCCCAGGGCGCCACTGTGGGTAACACCCTTGCGCTGGCGCAGTTCAAACATTTTATTGACGTACTCATCGCGCTTATTGCTGGTAGTTGGATCAATAATACTGATGCTGCTGAGATCAATGTGCAACGTTTTCGCTTTTTCGGCGATAGCATCAGCATTGCCGAGAAGAATCGGCTTGGCAATGTTTTCACTCACCAGGATCTGGGCGGCACGCAGGATTTTATCTTCTTCGCCTTCAGGGAAGACAATGCGTTTTGGCACCGCCTTTGCTTTATTGATCAGGGTGCGCATGACTTCCTTGGATCGGCCCTGCATCGCTTCAAGAGATTCACGATACTTTTGCATATCCTTGATCGGAAGGCGGGCAACGCCGGTATCCATCGCTGCCTGGGCAACTGCTGGGGCAACGTGCAACAGAACGCGTGGGTCAAACGGCTTGGGGATAATATAGTTGCGCCCGAACTGGATATCTTCACCTGCGTAGGCTCTGCGGACAGAGTCCGGCACATCCTCCTTAGCCAGATCGGCAAGAGCTTTAACTGCCGCAAGTTTCATTTCGTCATTGATAGCACTGGCGTGAACATCCAGTGCTCCGCGAAACAAAAACGGGAAACACAGAACATTATTGACCTGATTCACATAGTCGGAACGACCGGTACCGATGATGACATCATCACGAACTGCCCTGGCTTCGGGGGGGGTGATCTCAGGATCAGGGTTAGCCATGGCAAATACAATGGGATCTTTTGCCATTGTTTTCAGCATTTCTGCAGTTAGGGCGCCCTTTGCCGATACGCCGAAGAAAATGTCTGCTCCAACTATTGCGTCAGCAAGGGTTCGAGCCTCGGTGTCGGCTGCCAGGCGTTCTTTGTATTCATTCATTCCCTCGGTTCTGCCCTTGTAGATGACACCCTTGGTATCACAAAGGATGACGTTATTCTTGTCAATTCCCATCGTGACAGCCAGGTTGGCGCACGCAATACCTGCCGCTCCGGCACCATTAACAACCATTTTAACGTTGTGGACGTCTTTACCGACAATTTCCAGAGCGTTGATCATGCCGGCTGCGGAAATAATCGCCGTGCCATGCTGGTCATCATGGAATACCGGGATATCCATGATTTCCTTGAGCTTTTCTTCAATGTAGAAACACTCAGGCCCTTTGATATCCTCAAGATTGATGCCACCAAAGGTCGGTTCCAGAAGTTTCACCGTACGAATAATTTCGTCAGAATCTTTGGTGTTAAGTTCAATGTCAAAAACATCAACATCGGCAAAACTCTTAAACAGAACACCCTTGCCTTCCATGACCGGTTTACCAGCTAACGCACCGATGTCACCAAGACCAAGCACCGCAGTGCCGTTAGAGACAACAGCGACCAGGTTCCCCTTGGCTGTATATTTGTAGGCCTCGCCGGGATTTTTTTCTATTTCCAGGCAGGGTTCTGCAACACCCGGACTATAAGCTAGAGACAAGTCCCGACTGGTAGCGCAGGGCTTGGTGGTAATGACTTCGATTTTTCCTTTTCGACCGCTACTGTGATAATCAAGAGCATCTTGGCGCATTGACATGGAAGTATCTCCTCCTGTAAGAGAATGTGAGGTTAACGGGTGTGACGATAAATCAACGCATTTGATTTATTGTACTCTAAATTACTAAGAATAAAAAAATTATAGTTTTGCTAAAATTCTGTCAAGCTGAAAGGGTTCATCTCCCAGAATATAAACTATTTGTGCTGATAAGCAATGCTGATGCCGGTTTTTTTTCAAAGATAAAATATAAACATATCAAGTATTTGTCCTTTTTTGTGCGTTATGTGGTAATTAATATGTTTAATTTTATGCCTATTTCCATAGATTAAGGCTTTTATTCGCCACAAATTGAATGCTTCACCGGGGGTTCAGTGATGAAAATTGGTGTACTCTCTGATACCCACATCAACTCCACTCTGGACGGACAGCAACTTGCAATGCAATTAATGTCCGGTGTTTTTGCTGATGTCGATATCATCCTCCACGCCGGTGATCATGTATATCAGGATCTTGGTCTCTGTTTCGCCCCGGTTGACTGGTATGCCGTGCGCGGCAATCTCGATCGATCGTTGGTTGATGTCCCAGTCAAAAGAATTCTGATCTTTAATGGCAAGCGTATCGGTATGGTTCATGGCTGGGGGCAGGGCAGGGATATTGTTAAAAACGTATTGACCTGTTTTGCAGATGATATGCCCGATGTGCTGATTTTTGGCCACAGCCATCAGCCGGAATGCCGCTGGTTTGGATCAACCCTGTTGTTCAATCCCGGCAGTCCAACAGATCCGCGTTCAGCGTCGGCACCGACTGTCGGCATACTGACGCTCAATGATAAGATATCAGGCAGGATTATTGATTTAATTTAAGCCGCTTTTGCGCTGTGTTGGCTTGCCTGTTTTGACGGTAAAATAGTTAAACCTATGGGAATGGATTAGTTATGCTCGATATTTTTATGCGCGGTGGCCCGTTGATGTATCCGATTCTTTTTTGTTCGATCATTGGCTGGGCAATCTTTATGGAACGTTTTTTTGCCTATGTCCAGATCCGCCGCGAGCTGTTTCGCCTGCGAGCCAAGGTGTCCGATCTGTTAAGCACCAATCGCCCTGAAGACGCGCTGGAACTCTGTCTGCAGGGTCGCTCACCGTTAGCCCGAATTCTGGTAGTTATTCTTAAAAACCGCGGCGCCTCACGTGCCCATCTTAAATCTCTGGCGGAAGAAGTGGGTGAGCGTGAAGCGGTTTTTCTGCAGCGCTACCTCGGCTTGCTCGCAACCATTGCCAATGTTTCTCCCTTGCTCGGTCTGCTCGGGACAGTTCTGGGAATGATCAACGCCTTTAATGTGATTGCGGCTGAAGGGATCGGTACACCGGCAACCCTGGGTGGCGGTATTTCCGAAGCGCTGATCACCACCGCCGCCGGCCTCAGCGTAGCGGTACCGATGCTGCTGGTTCATCGTTATCTGTCAGCCCGCTCCGATCGTCTGACCCTTGAACTGGAGGAAGCTTCCATGAAGATCGTCGATCAGGTCGAGGGGTAGCATGGCATTCCGGCGCAAGGTCAGCGAATCACCACGGATTGAACTGACACCGATGATCGATGTTGTTTTTCTGTTGTTAATTTTTTTCATGATCTCAACAACCTTTATCGAACGTCCGGGAGTGACGATCGACTTGCCGGAAGGGGGAGCCCAGCAGGTTGTGACAGAAAAGCGGGAAGTAGAGGTTTATCTGACTGAAGATGGGGACCTCTATCTGCACCGCGAAGCCATTACCCTCTCGGCGTTGCATAGCCATCTGTTCAGTCTGGGGACGGAAGCCACAAAAGAGATGACCTTCCTGCTGATGGCCGATAAGTCCGCGCGTCACGGGTGGGTCATCGAGGTAATGGAAATCGCCCGTCGCAACGGTTTTGTCCGCCTAGCCATTGCTACTGACAGAACCATAGATGAAACGACGATCAGAGATTTGGAAGAGCGATAATCAGGTCAGTGGACATTCCTCACACCACTTTGGATAATCATCGCCCTTTAACGCGTGAAAACTGTCGATACGCCCGCGAAAGTAGTCAAGGTCGGCACAGACCGCAGCAATTTCATCACTAGTACCCTTTTTTACCCACTTGTTAGCGGCACAATAGTGGTAAAAAGCTGCCACACCCTTCAATATGACCTTAAGTTCTTTCATGTTCGGCTCCAGGGTGCGGTGGATGTACCAGTTGCCGGCGAAGCCACGCACCTGCGACGCGGCGAGGTGAAAAATGTTGGCACGCAAGGTGTCGATGACAAAATCGCGCAGGAAATAATCGCCGGCCCCGGCCATAGCTCCGGCTTCAAGGGGGGTATAATCACCACACTTGAGAAGATGTTGATGGTAGTTTTTCAATAGCGCCTGACATTGTTGATCAACGCGCATTTCATCATTGAGGTCACTGATAAAAAAATCGTCGGAGCGAATAGTTTGTTCAACAGGTGGTGGTGCTGTATTCATCACAAAAATAAATCCTCTTGGTTATGGTTAAATATGCGCTGAGACCTTTTACCTCGCCTGATGTTGGCGGTCAAGGCTTCGCAGCACGCTACCGTTAATCCATGATTTACAGCATCAGCGTCCTTTGCTAGACTCTGCGCCTTATCGATGCAGTCATCTTTTTTCACAAACACTTGTCATTGGTCAATTGAATGTCAACCACCACCCCTTTGATGCGCCAATTTCTTGAAATAAAAGCCGACTATCAGGATGCTATCCTGTTTTTTCGCCTTGGTGATTTTTACGAAATGTTTATGGATGATGCGGTCGTCGCGGCCAAAATCCTTGGTATCACCCTGACGTCGCGCAATAAAGGGGATGCGGATGCTATCCCCCTGTGCGGCGTGCCCTATCATAGCAGCCAGGGGTATATCGCCAAGCTGGTGGCGGCTGGTTACAAGGTCGCCATATGTGACCAGGTGGAAGACCCGAAAACCGCCAAAGGTATTGTCAAGCGTGAGGTTGTCAAGGTCGTAACGCCGGGACTGATCACCGATACCGACACCCTGGAACCGAAGGAAAACAATTACCTGCTGGCGTTAGCCCATACTGGTAACTGCTTTGGTGTTGCCTGCGTCGATATTACCACCGGACTTTTCCGCGTTACCCAGGTTGAAACCGTTGCACAGGTAGAGAGTGAAATCAGCTCCATCCGCCCACGCGAGATTCTGATCTGTGAAGGTGAGGGAGGGCAAGATTTACAGCAACAGTTTGTGCATCTGGTTGAACCGCTGATGTGCAACCGTTTACCGGAATGGATTTTTACTGATGACTACGCCCGCGAGCAGATCTGTTCCTTCTATGCCGTGTCGAGTTTATCCTCTTTCGGTTGCGCTGATCTGCCGACGGCCTGTCAGGCGGCTGCAGCTATCCTGTATTACTTGCAGCAGACGCAGAAAGAGCAGCTCAACCACCTGCAGCCGCTTGCTACTTACCACGTGCGCGACTCCATGGTGCTCGATGATGCTACCCGGCGCAATCTCGAACTGACAGCGACCCTGCAGGAAGGTAAGAAAAAGGGATCACTGCTCGGTGTCCTTGATCGCACAGTAACGGCGATGGGGGGGCGAACCCTGCGCCATTGGATCCATTATCCCTTGCTCGAACTTGAACAGATCAACAAACGTCAGGCGGCGATCAGTGAACTGGTCGAAAACAGCCTGTGGCGTATGGATCTACGCGAAGCCCTGGATGGCGTTTATGATCTCGAACGACTAAACGGCAAGATCTCCATGGCCGGTGCCAACCCGCGGGATCTGGTAGCCCTGCGCGACTCCCTGGCACGAATACCGGTGGTTGCTGATCTTCTAGATTCTTGTACTGACCCCTATCTGACCGAGTTACGATCCCGGCTCGACGCCCTGCCTGATCTGAATGATCTGCTGATCAAAGCGATTATTGATGATCCCCCCTTTGTCCTGCGTGACGGTGGGATTATCAAGGATAAATATAACGAGGATCTCGATGAACTGCGGGTAATCAGTCGCGAAGGCAAGGGGTGGATCGCCGCCATGGAGGTCAAGGAGCGTGCGCGTACCGGTATTTCATCGTTAAAGATCAAATACAATCGCGTCTTTGGTTATTTTATCGAGGTAACTCACCGTCACCTCGAGCGGATTCCCGACGATTACCAGCGAAAACAGACCCTGGTCAATGCTGAGCGTTATATTACCGCTGAGCTGAAGGACATTGAGACCAAAGTCCTTGGTGCCGAGGAGCGCATGGCTGATCTTGAATATAGCCTCTTTCAGGATATTCGCCGCCATGCCGCTGCCCAGTCTGAGCGTATCCAGCGCAGCGCAGAAGCTCTGGCCGTAGTTGATGTCCTGGTCGCCCTGGCTGACCTCTCCCATGAACGGCGCTATGTTTGTCCGCAGATGGATTATTCCGGCATGATCCGTATTGAAGGGGGACGCCATCCGGTGATTGAAGGAATGCCCCTGAAAGAAGCCTTTGTGCCCAATGATGTGTTGCTGGATAATGAGCAAAACCAGCTGCTGATTATCACCGGCCCCAACATGGCGGGAAAATCGACCTTTATGCGCCAGGTTGCGCTTATTACCCTGATGGCGCAGATCGGCAGCCATGTGCCGGCAGATACGGCGCAGATCGGCGTGGTTGACCGGATCTTTACTCGGGTTGGGGCAAGTGATAATCTGGCTAAAGGTGAGTCGACCTTCATGGTTGAGATGAATGAAACAGCGAATATTCTGCGTCACGCAACGCCGAACAGTCTGATTATTCTGGATGAAATCGGCCGCGGAACCTCTACCTATGATGGTGTCAGTATCGCCTGGGCGGTTGCCGAATATTTACACGACAACCCTGCCGTTGCAGCAAAAACCCTGTTTGCCACTCATTACCATGAGCTGACGGATCTGGCTTCAGGGTGTGCCCGGGTGAAAAACTTTAACGTTGCGGTTAAAGAATGGAACGACCAGATCATCTTTTTGCGCAAGATTGTCACCGGCAGCGCCAGCCGTTCTTATGGAATCCAAGTCGGACGCCTGGCCGGGCTACCGGAACCGGTTATTCAACGTGCAAAACATATTCTGAAAGATCTGGAAAGCGGCGAGCGTGATCATCGTGGCACCCAAGGCTCCAGGCAAACCGGTGAAGTGCAGGCAAGTTACCAACTCTCGCTGTTTGAGCGAGACGTGCAACAGCAACTGTGCGAACGTCTGGCCGCAGTCGATATCAGTCATTTAACACCTCTGGCAGCATTGAACCTGCTGGCCGAGATGAAAAAGTTGATCGAATGAAAACTATTCTGTTTCTTTGTTTATTTCATCTGCTGCTTTTTTCCCCTGCTATTGACTCCGTGCAGGCACAGACTAAATCCTACGCAGCATTGCGGCAGGATTATCAGCATTTGATTACCTCTGCCCAATTGCAACGCCAGCGTATCAACTGGGAGCGCTTGATTTCAGGTTTTGATAACTTTATTCGTGCGCGGCCACGCGATGCATCCATTGAAAATGCTTATTTTCTGCGCGCGCGGACCTGGGACGGGCTGGCACAAGCATCAGGGCGCCGCGCTGATGCCGAGGAGGCCGTCCGCCTTTACCTCGATTTGGCAAGTCGTTTCCCCCACAGCCGTTTTGCTGATGATGCTCTGCTCCACGCCGGTGAAGTAGCACAACAACGCTTGAATGATCAGAGTCGTGCAATCGACTTTTATCGCCGCGCCATCAATGATACGCCGACCGGGGATATGGTGCCCGAAGCGCGTCAGCGACTGGTTGCCTTATCGGTTCCATTACAGCCTGAGCCGGTTGCGGTAGCTGTACCGCAGCACCCGTACCAGGCGATTGGCCAATCACCGTTCCTTGAATCAATCCGCTATTGGAGCGGACCCGAGTACACGCGCATTGTTCTTGATCTGTCAGCGCCGGTGGTGGCCAATCCCAATTTCCTCAAAGGGGCATCTCCACGCCTCTATTTTGACCTGGTTTACACCGACCTGTCAGCACAGCTCCCTGATGAAGTCATCATCAACAACGGCCTTGTCCAACGTGTTCGCGCAAGTCGTTTCGATACTCAACGCTCCCGTGTCGTTATTGATCTGGAGCGAGAACTGGAATATCGAATAACGACCCTGGACAATCCCCACCGTCTGGTTGTTGATATTATGGGCGCTCCAAGTCGTGCGCCACAGGTACAGATTTCCCGCCCGCCAAGTTCTGCTCCTATTGCCGACGATTCCATTGCCGGTATTCTTGGCTCTGCTAGCGATCAGCAACCAGCCATGCGCATCAGACAACAATCGAACGGTGGTGGAATACGGCTGATTGTCATTGACCCAGGTCATGGTGGTCGGGATCCCGGCGCGATTGGACCATCCGGCATCAGGGAGAAAGATGTCAACCTGGCACTGGCTAAAATCACAGCTACGGCGCTGCGGCAACAACTGGGGGTCAAAGTCCTGCTGACCCGCGAGGATGATCGTTATCTGGGCCTGCGCGAACGCACTGAATACGCCAACCGGGTTGGTGCCGATCTGTTTATTTCGTTACATGCCAATGCTACTACCGGTAACCGCGCTTATGGTGTTGAAACCTATTTCCTTAATCTGTCCAAAACCGATGAAGCTGCCGAAGTTGCGGCGCGTGAAAATGGTATGACCTTGCAGGATATCAGCAATTTAGAGGCGATTTTGTTCGATCTGATGGCTAATGCTAAAATTAACGAGTCCAGTCGTCTGGCGGCAGAAATTCAGCAATCGCTGGTTGCTGGATTATCTCCACGTTTCAATAATATCCGCGATCTCGGGGTCAAACAGGGCCCTTTCCATGTGCTTCTCGGGGCCGCCATGCCATCGGCCCTGGTTGAGTCGGCATTTATCACCAATCCGCGCGAAGAAAAACGCTTGAATTCTGCTGATTATCAACGCCATGTTGCTAACAGCATTGTCAAAGGCATCAAAAATTATGCTGCGGCCATGGGGCAGGTAGCGTGGAAATGAATTTCCCGATTACCCACAGCAGCTACGATCTGTTTTTGTTTACCCCACCTGCTGTTAACAAAGACTTTGAAGCCGTTCGGCCCCAGGTTCTTGCTGCTGCGCGAACCTTTATCGATGAAAACTTCGCCATACTGAATAAGAAATGTCTGGAAGGGGCAGCAAGTCGCTTGATTGTCAAACAGTTTACGTTCCTCTTTGATCAACTTCATCGCCACCTCTTTCGTATTGCCGCTACCGGACTTGACCACGCCGCAGTGGCCGATTGTGCTTTGTTGGCCGTTGGCGGTTATGGGCGCGAAGAGATGAATCCGCGTTCAGATCTTGATCTGATGTTTTACTATCTACCCGAAGGGGAAGACCGCATCCGCGTTATTGCCGACCGCGTACTGTACCTGCTCTGGGATCTGAATCTCGACGTTGGCTACAGTATTCGTTCATCATCTGATTGTCTTGAACAGGCCCGTGACACGACGGTCAGAACCGCACTTTTGGATGTTCGTCTGATTGCCGGAGAGGCTCGTGTCTATCGCGATTTTGTCAGTGATGTCGCCATGGTTCTGCAACATCAGAATCCCCTGGGGTTTATCAAAGAAAAACTGGATGAACGTGAGGAACGGAAAAAAAAGTACGGTTCTTCCGTCTATCTGCTTGAGCCCAATATCAAGGAGGGTGAGGGTGGTCTGCGCGAGTTGCAGGATGCCCTGTGGATTGCGCGGACAAAATACAAGGCTGACAGCCTCCACGCATTGCTGACCCGCGGCATCGTAAGCGAGCAGACAGTTGAGTCGTATGTTCGTGCCCAGGATTATTTGTGGACGATCAGGAACTTTTTGCATTTTTCCACTCAAAGAAAATCGGAGCAGCTCACCTTTGACATTCAGCAGCAGATTGCTTCCTTTCTGGGTTACTCCAATAAGACAACCGGCTCTGCTGTTGAACAGTTCATGCAGGATTATTACGCTTTCGCCAATCAGAATGAATATCTGGCCTCCAAGTTGATCGTTGACGCGACCGTTTCCCGGAGTGCGCCCATGGGAGTTTTTAATTTTCTCGTTCGGCGTAACCTCGAGGATGGATTTTATCTGTTACGTGGCGAGTTGCGGGCAGCAAAAAATCTGACCTTGTTACAACATCCGGAATTGATGATGGTCGCTTTTGAACTGGCGCAGAAACATCAGGCCGATCTGTGCCTGGAATTAAAACAGTTGATACGCGACAACCTGCATCTGATCACCGACAAAGTGCGCCGCTCAAAACGCATCAACGGCTCCTTCATAGCGATTTTGCGTCATATCAAAGGGGTCGGCAAAACGCTTCACAAGATGCATCACCTGCAGTTTCTTAATGCCTTTATCCCAGAGTTCAAGCATATCTACTGTAAGGTTCAGTTTGATCTCTACCATATATATACCGTCGATGTTCACACCATCTTTGCCGCCGAAGAGGTAGAAAAACTCTTCCGCGGCGATTATCAGAATTCGCAGCCGTTACTCAGCCGGATGATTCATCAGATTGAAAAGCCTGAACTGCTTCTCCTGGCTATTTTGTTTCATGATATCGGCAAGGGCAGCGGTAAAGACCACAGTGTGCGTGGTGCGGAAATGATCCCGCGCATTGCCAGAAGACTCAGGCTCAATCGTGAAGACAGTCAGCGCCTGGAGTTCCTGGTTGCTCAGCACCTGAAGATGGCACACATTTCGCAGCGTCGTGACCTTCAGGACATGAAGATGATTGCCCAGTTTGCTGAGTTGCTGCAGATGAGTGAAAACCTGCGCATGCTTTACCTCTTGACCTTTGCTGATATCAAGGCGGTTGGGCCGGATGTCTGGTCGGAGTGGAAGGGAACGCTGCTCCAGGAGCTGTACGAAAAAACCTACGATGTTCTGGAGAAAAAAGACTTTTTTCAGGAACAACGATCGGAGAAAATACGTAATCGCAAACGTAAGATCCGCCAGGCACTGCACGGTGAGTTTTCTGAAAAACGCCTGGTTAAAGCCCTTAACGGCCTGAATAACAGATATTTGCTCAGTTATCGCTCTGCCGAGATTATTCCGCATTTACGTTTGGCGCTGAATCGTGGTCGCAAGGCGCTGGCCATACAAATTGAGCATATGGTGGATGCCAAGTTTACTGAAGTAACGATCGCAACCATCGATTCTCCCGGGCTTTTTTCACAGATTGCCGGGGTCATGGCTGCTCACTCGATCAATATTCTCGGGGCGCAGATCTACACCCGTAAAAATGGTGACGTTCTCGATGTCCTGCAGGTAAACAGCGCCCATGGAGAGATTGTCAGCAAACCGCAAAAATGGCACAAAGTTGAGGAAGACCTGATTGCGGTGTTTGAGGGACGCGTTCTGGTTGAGGATCTGGTCGCCAAACTTTCGACCCCGAGTTTTTATACAAAAAAACTCCGACAGCTGCCGCGACCGAATCGAGTGGAATTCGACAATGATATCTCCGACAATTACACGGTTATTGATATTTTTGCCACTGACAAGGTTGGGCTGTTATACCAGATCACCAGAACATTGAAAGAGCTGGGGCTATATATTGCGGTTTCAAAAATTGCCACCAAAGTTGACCAGGCTGCTGATGTGTTTTATGTCCATGATATTTTCGGCCAAAAAATTGTCGATCCTGCCAGGATTGACACCATCCGCCAGACACTGCTGAACCGTCTGGAATAAGGCGGCTGCGCGACAATGGATTCAAGTGTTGATCATTTTCTCAATTTTATCAGTGTCGAAAAAGGCTTGGCCGCGAACACTGTTGCTGCTTACGCTTGTGATCTAGCCATTTATAGCAATTATCTCAAACAGTCAGAAAACATAGAAGGGCCTGAACATATTGACTCTTTGATGATAGTGCGTTTTCTTACTCACTTGCGTGATCGGGGGTTGGCTCCCCGCAGTCGCGCGCGCGCGTTAAGCACCATGCGCCATTTTCACCGTTTTTTAGTGCGTGAAGGTCACACGACAGCAGATCCGACCACCCGCATCGATGCGCCGCGAACCCGAGCCAGATTACCGCATCTGCTCAGCACCGTTGAGGTCGAGGCCCTGTTGGAGGCCCCGCGCGCTGACACCCATGTTGCGCGCCGCGATCGTGCGATGCTCGAAGTGCTTTATGCTACCGGCATGCGTGTCAGTGAGTTAATTGGTCTGCAGCATGCTGATATCAAGCTCGATATCGGCTGTTTAAACGTCATGGGAAAAGGGTCAAAACAGCGATTAATCCCGTTAGGGGAAGTTGCCCTTGAATTTCTCAGCGATTATTTGCAGAATGTCAGGCCGCTTATGACCAAGGGCAGGATACGCCAGGAGGTTTTTTTAAACACTCGTGGTGGTAAGTTGAGCCGCCAGGGCTTCTGGAAAAAGCTTAAAGGTTACGCCCTTGTTGCGGGAATCAACAAAACCGTTTATCCACACCTGTTGCGCCACTCTTTTGCTACCCATCTTCTCGAAAATGGAGCAGATCTGCGCGCAGTCCAGGCAATGCTCGGACATGCGGATGTGTCAACAACCCAGATTTATACTCATGTCATCCAGGAGCGCCTTAAACAGGTGCATCAGCAGTATCACCCGCGCGGATGACCAAGCGACAGGATAAAACATGAAATATATCATTCTTCTCGGCGACGGTATGTCCGATGAACCCCTGAAAGAACTCGGCGGTAAAACACCCCTCGAGGCTGCCGACACCCCTAACATGGACGAACTCTGTCGCAAGGGGCAGGTTGGCCTGGCGGCGACCGTTCCTGATGGCTACCCACCCGGCAGTGATGTCGCCAACCTGTCGGTGTTCGGCTATAATCCTGGTGATTGTTATAGCGGTCGCTCACCCCTTGAGGCCGCCAGCATGGGGGTAGAGCTGGCGGCCGATGACGTGGCATTCCGGCTTAACTTTGTCTGGCTTGAAGCTCATTTCGGCAAAATCTATATGGGCGATTTTTCTGCCGGTCACATCAGCACCGAAGATGCCACGGAGTTGATCCAGTGCCTCAATGGCGAACTCGGTGGTGATGAGTTTCACTTCTATCCCGGAGTTTCCTACCGCCATCTGCTGGTTTGGAAGAATGGCAAAGACCAGCTCAAATTTACTCCGCCACACGATATTTCCAGTCAGAGCATCGAAGATCATCTGCCTCAGGGTGATGGTGCAGCGATTCTTCATGACCTGATGAATTCAGCCCAGATGCTGCTGCTTGATCATCCGGTCAACAATCGCCGGGTAGCCCAAGGGCAACTGCCGGCAAATTCTATCTGGCTGTGGGGACATGGTCGCCGGCCCGCGATGGAGACCTATCAACAGCGTTATGGCTTGACCGGTGCCGTCATTTCCGCAGTCGATCTGATCCGTGGTATCGGCGTTAATGCCGGTCTCGATATCATCCATGTACCGGGTGCCACCGGCTACATCGACACCAACTATCGTGGCAAAGCCGAATATGCCATTGGCGCGCTGAAAAACCGCGATTTTGTTTACCTGCACGTGGAAGCCCCGGATGAGGCTGCCCATGGCGGTTTATTAAAAGAAAAAATCGAAGCGATAGAAAACTTCGACCGCGAAGTGGTCGGCACCATTATTAATCATCTTGACCAAATCGGTGACTGTCGTATCCTGGTGACTCCCGACCATCCGACTCCTGTCGTCAAGCGCACCCACACGTGTGATCCTGTCCCTTTTGTGCTCTTTGACTCGCGCTGCGATTTTGCTTCTTCGGCACGTGCCTATTCAGAAAAAGAGGCGCTCAAAACCGGCTACAGAGTAAAGGGGCACGAATTGCTGAACCTGCTGATTGAACGTCGCTAGCGATGAGTTTGCCTGCTATTTATTTTGTTCGGCTCGAGGGACGGAACAAAGCTCTACATGTCGGTCGCCTGGCAGAAATATATTTTAATCGTGGTCACCGTATTTTAATTGTTGTGGCCAATGAAGAAATGGCTACCTCCCTTGATCGTTATTTGTGGGCCTTTAAGAAAGAATCCTTTTTGCCCCACGTGATACATAATAGCAATGAACATTGTACCGAAGCGATCGTGGTTTCAACTGTGGTGTGCAACACTAATAAGGCGGATGTGCTGATCTGTGTTTCCCCCTGCCCACCCTCTTTTTTTAAAGATTTCCAGTTTATTTACGACTTCGCCGAAACCTACGATTCGCAGTTGGCAGATACGGCGCGGGAGCGGTTTCGCCTCTATCGTCAACATGGATTCGATCCACAGATGGAACCTTCTGCAACCAATAGCCGATCAGAAATAAACACTGATGACAGACCAGAATAAGTACAAAAATTGCCCGGCCATCGTATTGGTAGAACCACAAGGGGCCGGCAATATCGGCTCCGTCTGTCGTGCCATGTACAATTATGGAGCGCACGATCTACGCCTGGTCAATCCGCAGGTCGATCATCTTGGGCGCGAAGCTCGCAATATGGCGGTCAAGGCCGCTGACCTGCTCGAGCGGGCGACAATCTACTCGTCTTTGCCGGAAGCCCTGGCTGACTGCTCATTAAGTGTCGGCACAACGCGCCGTTTCGGACGCTATCGTGAGGGGATGCTGCATCCTGACGAGGCCGCCAATCTGATTCTCACTATCGATTCTGCTGGCGTCTGCGCCCTGGTTTTTGGCCGTGAGGATAAAGGGCTATTCACCTCCGAGCTGGATCTGTGTCAGCACTTTGTTACGATTCCGACCGACGCCCGACTGCCATCGATGAATCTGGCGCAAGCTGTCGTTGTTTGTCTATATGAAATCTACAAAAGGGCGGGGGAGATCGCGGGACAACAGCACGGACGAAAAAAACTGGCAGACAACCAGCAACTCGAATCCCTCTACCGGCACATGACAGAAACACTCCTGCATATCGACTATCTCAACCCCCAAAACCCCGATCATATCATGCGTACCTATCGCCGTATTTTTGGCCGCGCCGGACTCAATGAACGCGAGGTCAGAATCCTGCGTGGCATGTTCAATCAGATCGATATCGCCTGTGGTAAAAAGACGCAAAGGCAGGGAGTAAAAGCTTGAATACAGGCATCTGTTCAGCACCGGATCTTCGGATCCTATGTCAAGGGACGCGATTGTTTCCCGTTGGGTCATCCCTGACCGCTTGTTGTCGCCATCTATGGCGACAAACACCCTTGCCACAGGAACCAAAGGCCCTGCGCAAGGACAGTACTGAACAGTTACGAATACAGAAGATAGAAGTTATATCCCTCCTGACTCCTGTCTTCTGTATTATGATTTTAACTGTTTTTTTCTTGCCTTTGTGCTTTTAGCATGGTAAAAGGGGCAAGTTTTACGGTGTTTTTGTAAAGTGAGCTTCGCAGCTCGCTTTTTTTTATGTCAAAAAGGTGCATGATGGACCTGACTGGAAAAATTGAAAACCTGGTGTTGCCGCTGTTAGAAGAACTGGGTCTTGAGCTGGTTGATATAGAATATCGGCGTGAACCTCATGGTTGGGTGTTGCGTTTCTTTCTGGATAAAGAAGGGGGCATCACCCTTGATGATTGCGCGGCAGCCAGTCGCCAGCTCAGTTCGCTGCTGGATGTTGAAGACATTATCCCCACGGCGTACAACCTCGAGGTGTCCTCGCCCGGCCTGGAGCGTCCGTTGAAAAAGCGGGCTGACTTTGAGCGCTTTACTGATCATCTGGTGAAAATTAAAACAGTTGATGCAATGGATATCGATGGTTCAGGCAAGCGCCGAAAAACCATCAGTGGCAGGATCATTGGGCTATCGCAGGATGAGCTTGTTTTGGCGCTGCAGGACCGTCAGGCTGAGGTTCGTATTGCGCTTTCCAATATTGATACGGCACATCTGGTGCCTGAATTTTAAACGTTTGCCGGTGCATGTGCACCTGCATCAAACTTAAAGGGGTATTGCAAGATGGTGGGTAACCTTAATCACATCATCGATCAGGTTGTTAAAGACAAAGGTATCGATCGCGATGTTTTGATCGATGCGCTGGAGTCTGCAGTCTTGTCTGCTGCCAACAAGAAGTTCAGAAACACCCGTGATCTTGAAGCACACTTCAACCCAGAGATTGGCGAAGTCGAAGTGTTTGAATTTGTTACAGTTGTTGACGAGGTCACCGACTCATATAAAGAAATCGATATCAACGAAGCGCGGGAAGTCGATCCTGATGTTGAAATTGGTGACTCCCTTGGCATGATGATGGAGGCTGGCTCCTTCAGTCGTATTGCTGCTCAGATGGCAAAGCAGGTTATTATTCAGAAGGTTCGTGAGGCTGAGCGTGAAGGAATTTACAACGAATTCAGCAATCGCGTCGGCGAAGTGGTTAACGGCATTGTCCGTCGCTATGAACGTGGTGATCTGATTGTTGATCTGGGGCGCGCTGAGGCCTTGTTGCCCAGTCGCGAACAGGTGCCAAGGGAAAACTACCGTCAGTCCGACCGTGTTCGCGCTTATATTTCCGAAGTCAAGTTGTCGGCCAAGGGACCACAGATTATTCTGTCGCGTACCCATCCGGGACTGTTGATTTCCCTGTTCACTGCTGAAGTTCCGGAAATTGCCGAAGGTATTGTGGAAATCAAGGCGGCCGTACGCGAGCCTGGCAGTCGTGCCAAGATGGCAGTGTTGTCCCACGATGTTGATGTTGACCCTGTGGGTGCCTGTGTTGGTATGCGTGGCTCTCGGGTACAGAATGTCGTGACTGAATTGCGTGGTGAACGGATCGATATTATCCCCTGGACCCACGATCCAGCTCGCTTTGCCTGTGCTGCTCTGGCACCAGCCGAAGTCTCTCGCGTTTACGTTGACGATGAAGATCAGGCAATGGAAATTATCGTTCCTGACGATCAACTGTCTTTGGCAATCGGCAAAAAAGGGCAGAATGTCAGATTGGCAGCCAAGCTGATCGGTTGGAAAATTGATATCAAGAGTGAATCACGCGCCCAGGAGGAAGATCAGGACGAAGAACCTGTCTCCTCAGAACGCCAGGCCGCCGAGGACCTGTTTGCCCCCAGCAGCAAAGAAACTTCAGCTGATATCGAAGCAGCAGATGCTGAGCCGGAATTGCCTGCGGCTGATTCCAACACGGACGAGGTGTAATCAGCAGCAATGGCCGTTACCCAGCCACAGCGCAGTTGTGTTGCCTGCCGTACGGTAACCGAAAAACATCAGCTTTTGCGATTTGTCCTTGCTCCGGATGGACAGGTTGTGGTGGATTATCGGCAACAGCTCCCTGGTCGCGGTCTTTATACCTGCTTTAACCAGCAATGTCTGGTGCTGGCAGTTAAAAAAAACAGTTTTCGCCGGGTTTTTGGCGCAACGACACAACCTGTCGAACTGGTTAAGCTAAACGGGCAATTGCAGCAGGCCCTTATTCAGCGCATCAAAGGATTGATTTTGATGGCGCGCAAGGCGGGACAGTTGATCGCCGGTAGCACTATGGTGCTTGATGCATTGAAAAGACCTGCGCCTCCGGTTGCGGTTGTTATGGCTACAGATATAGCCGACAATATGAAACAGAAAATTGACAGTACGGCAAAGCGACAACAGATCGTTTGCACACAGTTGTTTGACAAGGTATCACTCGGGCAGTTGTTAGGTAAGGAAGAGCGCAGTGTTGTTGCCATCCAGGGTGGTGCACTGGCTACATTGCTCAACAGTGAATTGCATAGGTATGAACTGGTAAGGGAGAATTGATGGTCAAGGTCAGAGTTTACGAACTTGCAAAAAAAATAGGCATTGAAAACAAAGATCTACTGGCAAAGCTCGCTGAGGCCGGAGTCGATGTTGCCTCTCATGCCAGTTCATTAAGTGATGAGGATATGCATAAATTTAATTCTTTCAACAACCCGCCTCAGGAAAAGGTTGAAGAAGAGAGAATTAAGCCTGGACTGATCCGCCGCCGCCGCACAGTAGTCGCCCAGGAAACTGAAGAGGTTGCCACGGTAGAGGCAGTAACAGCTCAAAAGTCCACTGAACACCCGGTCCCTGCTCAGGCTCCCGCACCTGATGTCCAACCAGTCGCTGCAGCAACTCAACCTGCTGTTAGTAAAAAGCCGCAACATGCTGTCGAAGCGCCACCTGTTGCGCCTGCTGTTGGAACTGAAACCGCGGTGGTTATGCAAAAAGAAGAAAAACCGCTCAAAGCAGAGGCGTCTGCAGAGCCGCCGGCAACAAGCGCAGTGACCAGCGCCGCAGCGCCTAAAGCAGCAGCTGTTAGCGAAGCTCCAGAAGGAACCAAACGACCAGAGCTGCAACGAGCCACTGAGGACCGTGCTAAAATTCTTGGTCGCGTCGAATTGCCTAGTAGATTGCCGGCCGGCCAACGCCGATCTGAGCAACATGCCCGCTCTGCGCGTCCCGGTGCCCCTGCGCGTCCCGGTGCCCCTGCGCGTCCCGGTGCCCCTGCGCGTCCCGG
>NZ_JCBCBS010000201.1:0-7311 GCF_059864205.1 Pelovirga sp. | reverse complement strand
AACAACGATTTCTATCCCGATAGCGATTTCGATTGGGAGTAGGGGCCGCCTCCCCCTTAGTAAAAAAGGGGACAGGCGAAATATGATTCTCCAGTGGCACCCCTCCCCATCCTCAAACTCACCCATCCCGCAGTGAAGTAAAACTCACAAAAATCAGGCATCACAAGCTGCCATGATGAACTACGGATAAGAGCGAGTAAAAATTGGTGCAATCGAAATCGCTATCGCTATCGCTATCGCTATCGAAATCGAAATCGGAAAAGCCTACCGCCTTTCGTTTGACTGTGTAGCCCTGGGTTGGGCCGGGCTATCATGTTCGTGAAGAACAGCCAGCCTACTACAGCAAAGGCAACAACGATGTCGATCCTGATAGCGATTTCGATTGGGAGTAGGGGCCGCCTCCCCCCTTAGTATGGCTAGCTCGTTGTGTTTTTATGGATAGTAGTCTATATTTGTTCTAAATACAGACTTGGAGGTTTTATGAAATCAATCAGTGTTGCCGACGGCGTCATTCCATTGGGTGAATTTAAAACGCATGCACCACGATACCTTAAGAATTTGGCTAGCCCGCTGATTATCACTCAGAATGGTCGCCCGGCAGGAGTGCTGATGTCTCCGGCTGAATATGACCGGATCACGGAGCAGCAACGTTTTCTTGAATCCATTGCTGCGGGGATGAGTGATGTTGCTGCCGGTAGGGTGATGAATGAGGAAGCCCTAAAAGAGCGTCTGGCAACAGCGCGAAAATTACGCTGCGTGTAATGGAGATTGTCTGGACGGAACAATCGCTGCGGTGCCTGATGGACATCGAGGCTTACATTGCTATGGATGATCCAGCCGTTGCTGTTGTTTTTATTGAAAAGCTGATCCGACGTACTGATGTTCTGGTTGACCAACCTTATTCCGGTCGTTTCGTTCCCGAAGTGCCTGGCCGTGATTTACGTGAGTTGATTGAGGGAAACTACCGGATTGTTTATTGCGTCAGTCCCTCAGCAGTTGAAATATTGACTGTTTTTGAAGCGCATAAGCGTTTTTCCCTATCAAAACAGTAAAAACGGGGACATTCTATATTGTCCCCGTCAAGAAAAAAATATAACCTATGTGAATCAGTATGTTAGCAATGTTGGCTGTTTTTGCACGCACCTCTCCCGCTTTTTTTATTCCGGCGTTGTCTCACTTCTTGGCGAATCCTGAGTTTGATCGTTACACGTAGAAAAAGGGGACAGGCGAAATATGATTGACGTAGCGATTTGTATCGGGTTAGGTTGGTGGTGAGTTTGTGATGTGTATGTTTTTTGTTGCTGGTCTTTGTGGGGAATATTCTGGAGGTAGTATTTATGCCGCGTAGTCCGCGTCTGGTTGTTGAGGGGGAATCGGCGGTTTATCACCTGATGTCGCGCACGGCATTGGATGGTTTTGTCCTGGGTGATGCCGAAAAAGACCATCTGCTGCAGGTCATTCGCCACTTTACATCCATTTATTTTGCCGATGTTTTGGGCTTTTGCATTATGGGCAATCACTTTCATCTGGTGGTGCGTATGCATCCGGATGAGGGGTATTCCGATACCGAAATCCAGCGCCGCTACGCTCTGTATTATCAGGATGACGAGACCAAAGATTCGCCCTTGCCCGGTCAGATCGCCATGCTGCGCTATAAATGGCAGCAGTTGTCGGAAATGATGAAGGAGATCAAACAATCCTTTTCGCGCTATTACAATAAACGCCATAACCGCCGTGGTTTTTTCTGGGGTGAGCGGTTCAAGAGTGTGCTGGTCGAGGATGGCGATACCCTGATCAACTGCCTGGCCTATGTCGACCTGAACCCCCTTCGTGCTGGACTGGTTCAGCGGCCGGACGATTATCGCTGGAGTTCACTGGGGTATCACAGCCAGACGGGCAACAAGAGCCGATTTTTGTCACTGGATTTCGGTCTGGTGGGGGCAGAGAAGCTATCAGTCGACGAGCAGTTACGGCGTTATCGCCAGTTTGTCTACGAGGTCGGCGCATTACCGACGGATAAAGGGGCACATATTGATGGTCAGATTGTCACCCAAGAGCAGGCACGCAACTATACCAAGCCACCAGTCGATCGATTTTTGTCCCGTTCGCGCTATTTTACTGATAGCGTGATTATCGGCAGTCGTGATTTTGTCCGAACCCACTGGCGACGTTGGTGCTCTGAAGAAGACAACCCCGATAAGAATCCGGTGGCGGTGAGGGGGCTGGAAGACGTCTTTTCCTTGCGCCGATTGACTGAGACATTTGGCAGGTGAGGATTGTGTTTACAGGGTTGGGACTGCATATTACAATCATAATGTCTGTGAATCTTCAGTGAAGGATCATTGCCATGGATAAAACGATTGTCTTGAATTTTCTCAGAGCCCACAAGGAAGAACTTGCTCTAAAGTTTGGGGTGGAGAAGATAGGGCTTTTTGGTTCCTATGCCAAGGATCAACAACATGATGGGAGTGATATTGACTTGGCAATTTTGTCCAACAATAAAGATTTTTTTGTTCGTGAAGATTTGCGAGAATATCTCGAGAAAAACCTTGGCGTACCAGTAGATGTTGGTTACATCGACAGTTTTCGAAGTTATTACAGGGAGCAGATCGACAAGGAGATTATCTATGCCTGAAGCCAGGCCGTCTCGAAGTGTCGAGCTTTTTATCATTGATATTTTCCTGGCTGGCTTTCGAATAGATGATTACGTCAAGGATATTGCTGATGCAGAATCTCTCAGACAAGATAGCTTGAGGTGGGATGCTACAATCAGACAACTTGAAATTGTCGGTGAAGCGATGGGTAACATCTTAAAAGATGAGGTGCTGGCTACTTCTGCTCCGGATTACTTCCGCAAAATCGTAAATTTCAGGAACGCCATCACTCACGGATATTTTGGAATTGATGAAGGTGAGGTATGGTCGGTTATCAAAAGGCACTTTCCTGTGCTTATCGAGGACCTTCATCGACTCATTTCAATACTCGAATTAAATATGAAAAGAGCGATTGAGTTGGAAAGTGGTGACCTTGAGCGTTTGGGAGATCGACAGGCTTCTGAATATCTACGTGCATTGTTTCATTAGCGATCACGTCACCCGGATCTTCATAGATTCTGATAGCGGCTAACAGAATTTGAAAAGCTATTGGCCGCGATGAAAATCTATCAACATCGGTTAGAATCAAAAGGATCCTCGACGCGGCAAAAGTCAAAGGCAGGGATGACGCGGTAAGGTCAACGGCCTAAAGGGCAGAATATAGAATATTGTGTTTACCTCTCCATATCACTTCGCCATGGGTTCAACAGCATACCGCCGGTCCTGATAAAATCATCAACATGACGGGTCACAATGGTCATGCCGTGAACAAGGGCTGTGGCGGCAATCAAACCATCACGCACCGGGTGCGGGTCAGGGACATGCATTTGGGCACTGCGCAGCGCGACCCTTGTGTCCACCGGGATAATGCGCCCGGTAAAGGCCGGCAGGACATGGTCGTTGAGCCAGGTGCGAAGCATGGCTCCCTGAACAGCGTCGCGCCGTTCGACCAGCAGCACCCCGATTTCCAATTCCTGCACGGAAATGACCGAAAGATACAACTTGCTCGCATCCACACTGTCAGCCCAGCGAGCCACGTTGGGGTCGGCTTTGCCGGCACGGGCCTTGCGGAGTTCTGACACCACATTAGTATCCAGCAGATACATCATTCAAACTCTGCCGCTTTGGCCGGCTCATCCAGTTTCGCAGGAGTAAAGTCAATTTCCTCGATACCCGGCATCGCCAGCAGGTCCACAATTTTTTTGCGCTCGCCGACAAGACGCTGGTACTCTTCAAAGCTCAGCAATACATGCTCCGGTTGCCCACGGTCAGTAATGAAAACCGGTCCGCATTTGGCGGCTTTTTTGGCTCTGCCGGCATGTTGGTTGAACTCTCTACTGGATAAGGTCGTTATCGTCATCGTTTTCACCTCCACAACGTGCTTGTAGATACGTTACTACATTTTGCGCAGATGAGCAAATTCGTGGGTAATAAACATATTGTAAAAAAGGGGGGGGACATTCTTAGATAACTAACTTGTCGCTCAGTTCTCCCCGTCCGCTTGATATCCGTTTTGATACTATGTAAAATATGATCTCATCATACTTTGAGGAGATTTTATGCAAACGATTACTGCAACCGAATTGGCCCGTAACTTACGTCAAGTACTGGATCGATTGGCGGTAGAACAGAGTGAAATCGTCATTGAGCGAAATCATCAGCCTGTAGGGCGACTTTTGCCGGGGGCCGGGCGTATGACGGCTTTGGAGGCGATGGCTGATTTGTATCAGACACTACCGGACGCTGCGGGCAGGGATTGGTTGACTGACAGTCGATCGACCGGTCTTGTGGATGTTGTTTCTGAGGAAGTGAGAGACCCATGGGATTCCTGATCGACACCTGTGTCTGGATTGATATTCAGCAGGGACGTTTGGCTCCTGCGGATGTTGCTCAGGTGACCACTGAGCATCCTGTTTACCTTTCTCCGGTTACCTTGGCGGAGTTGAAGTTTGGGGTGGAGGCGGCGACAGATCCTGCCGTGAGGCAGCGGCGACAGATCGCGTTGCGGCGGTTGCAGCGTAAACCGTTGTTGCCGATTGATGCAGGGACCGGTATTGTTTTTGGTGAACTGGCAGCGGCTTTAAAAATGTCTGGAAAAGGCTATCGACGCCGGGTTCAGGATCTCTGGATGTCCAGTCAGGCAGTGCAACACGGCTATACTTTACTGACGCGCAATGCATCAGACTTTACCGATATTCCCGGACTTGATGTCATTGTCATCTAAGGTGTTTTGGTGGGCTGGCAAAAGGAAAAAAAGGGGACATACGAATTACGGTTGGTTCAATCGAAATCGAAATCGCTATCGAAATCGGGATCGAAATCGAAAAGACTATCGCCTTTCGATCGACTGTGCCGCTTTGGGGTGGGTGGGGTTATCATGTTCGTGAAGAACAGACAGCCTACAGCTACGGCAACAACGATTCCGATCCCGATAGCGATTTCGATTTGGAAAAAAAGAGCAACCTTCTTAGATTCTGGTAGCGGTTAACAGAATTTGAAAAGCTATTGGCCGCGATGTGCTTTTGCTCCGATATTTACGTGACATGAATTGAGTTGACCTGAGATAACCGCGCCGATAAACTGGTATTACTTTTTGTAGTAATACTTTTATGATGAGGTCTATTATGCGGATCACCAGTAAGGGTCAAGTCACCATACCGCGTCATGTTCGTGATCAGCTTGGGTTGCTACCTCAAACCGAAGTTGAATTTGTTGTTGAAGGTAACGTGGTCTATGTCCGTAAAGCGACAGGTGCACAACAGCGAGGCCGTCGCCTGATCGAAGGGATGCGTGGTAAGGCTTCGGTTAAAATGAGTACGGATGAGATTATGGCGTTAACTCGTGGATAAGCCGGCTATGGCTGGTGTGCTGGTCGACAGTAACGTGTTGCTTGATATCTTGACTGAAGACCCGATATGGTTCAATTGGTCCGCTGAGAAGCTGGCAGCGATGGCGGAATCGTTTGTTTTAATGATCAATCCCATCATTTACTCGGAAGTGTCTGTAGGTTTTAAAAATATCGAAGAGTTGGAAAGATGCCTGCCTGCTGATGCCTTTGTGCGCCAATCCCTGCCCTGGGAAGCGGCGTTTTTAGCTGGGAAATGTTTTTTTGCCTATCGCCGTTCTGGAGGAGTTCGCCGTTCTCCGTTACCCGATTTTTATATTGGCGCTCATGCAGCAGTTGCAGGACTAACCCTTTTAACGCGGGATGTGTCACGCTATCAAACTTATTTTCCGACTTTGAAGCTGATTGCCCCTTGAGCGAGACCATGTAAAGAGGGGGGACAATATAGAACGTCCCCCTGTGATGTGCATTATCGGACCTTCATAGATTCTGATAGCGGCGAACAGAATTTGAAAAGCTGTTGGCCGCGATGAAAATCTATCAACATCGGTTAAAATTTAAATCACTGGTTTTGATCTGAGTTGGAGCAAACTATGCTTGATCCGAAAAAAGATCAACAAACACAAGAATATGTAAAATGTGTCACAGCGCAGATCAGCCGTGTTCTTGCTAAGTATCCTGTAATAGCAGCCGTTTATCTGCTCGGTTCCGCTGCCGCAGGCTCAATGCGTGACGATAGTGACATTGATATTGCCCTGCTGCCGGTAGACGAACAGCCAATATCATTGCAATCACGTCTGGAAATGGCCGCACTACTCGAAGCCGAACTGCACAGGGTCGTTGATATCGGGGTGATAACGACAAAAAATCTCATCTATGCCAGTGAAGCAATATTCAAAGGTCGCCGCATCATAACAGTTCACAAAGGTTATACCGAAGCGATGGAGGCACGTTTGCTGGGGTGCTATTTTATCTTCAGGCAGGATCGTAAAGTGGTAGAGGAGAGTTATCGTGCCGCCTGACAATGTCAGTTTCAATAAAGCTGCGATTATTGAGCGTTGTCTACGTCGCATGCGCGAGGAATACGAGGCAGATAAAACCCTGAGTAATCAAACGCATCTGGATGCCTTGATTTTGAATATCGAGCGCGCCTGTCAGGCTGCCATTGACCTGGCCATGCATACTGTTTCCGCTGACCATCTGGGAATGCCGCAAAGCAGCGCCGAATCATTCAAGCTACTCCAGCAGGCAGGTAAAATTGACACTGTTCTTGCTTCACGTCTTGGGGGTATGACCGGATTTCGCAATATTGCTATTCACCAATATCAGGATATTGATCCGGACGTGATCCACTTCATCATGCGAGAAGGTTGGCTGGATCTGGTTTCACTATGTATGGCACTAAAGCTGAAAATCAAACCGTAGATGTAACTATTCACCAATATCCTTGCGCAGGGTCGGGGTATCTCCAAAACCTACAATCCCGGCCTTTTCAAGAAAAAGGTTGGTGCGGTTAACGACCTTTCCTAAATGAAGAAGAGATAATATAGTGTGTCCCCATGTAAACAGGGAGCAGCATGCGCAAAGTTCACGCATTACCGGCAGATATTTTAAAGCGACTAGAGTCTCTCCCTGCCATTCTCGCCGCACATGACAAGGTTGTTTTCGTTTATCTCTTTGGTGGCCTGGCAAAGGGGGAAGTACGGCCATTGTCCGATGTGGACATAGCCGTTTACCTGACCACGATGGAGGACCTCGCGGAAGTCAAGCTTGACTTGATCGGGGTGATTGCCGACGCTTTGGGGACGGATGAGTTTGATCTGGTGATCCTGAATAGTGCGCCGATCAGTCTGGTGGGACGGATTTTGCGTC
>NZ_JCBCBS010000193.1:0-32010 GCF_059864205.1 Pelovirga sp. | reverse complement strand
AAGCGTGGTTATCGCGCGACAGTGGAACCATTTCTCGGTGCGCGCCGTTGGCGCTGGGCCCTGCTCGGCGGCATTCTGATTCTGTTGGTCCTGTCCCTGGCGCTGCCCATGTTACGCCTGGTGCCCTTGAAGATGCTGCCGTTCGACAACAAGAACGAACTGCAACTGGTGCTGGATCTGCCGGAAGGCAGCACGCTGGATACGACCGATCGCATGGTCCGTGCTTTCGAAGACTATCTGCGCAACATCCCCGAAGTGACCAGCTTTGTCTCCTATGTCGGTCATCCTTCACCGATGGATTTCAATGGAATGGTTCGCCATTACTATCTGCGTGAGCAACCCCATCTGGCCGATATTCGCATTAATCTGGTCGGAAAGAACGAACGGCACATGCAAAGCCATGCTCTAGGCCTGCGCCTGCGGAGCGATCTGGAAGATCTGGCCCAACGCTATGGCGCGACGTTACAGCTTGTCGAGACACCGCCCGGTCCACCGGTGCTGGCGACGGTGGTTGCCGAAGTCTATGGTGCTCCAAGCCTTGATTACCAGGATATGATCAACGCAACCCACCAGGTAACCAGAGTGATGGCTGATGAACCCTTTGTCGTTGATCTGAACACCACCATTGAGTCACCACGCATGCGACTTGATTTCATCCCTGACAAAGAAAAAGCCGCCCTCCATGGCATCAGTACCGACGACATCACCCGAACCATCGCTCTGGCGGTCGCCGGAAGTCGTCCTGTCACCTTGCACCCTGATGGCGAACGGCAGCCTCTTTTCGTTAAAGTCATCCTGCCCCGGGAACAGCGCACCGGAGCACAAAGTCTTGGCAACTTGCACCTGATCAGCGCCGCTGGTCAGCCGGTGCCTCTGTCCGAATTGGGCCGCTTTGTTGAGCGGCCCGAAGCGCAGACCATCTACCACAAAAACCTGCGACCAGTGGTCTATGTAACGGCAGAAATGGCCGGCCAGGCTCCGGGTGAAGCGATTCTCGATATGCAAAAAACCCTGCGCCGTGAACCGCCACCTGACGGCATTGAGGTCCAGTGGGCCGGCGAAGGGGAATGGGAAATCACCATCCGCGTGTTTCGCGATCTGGGGCTGGCCTTTGGCGCCGCCATGATCGGGGTCTATATCCTGCTCGCTTTGCAGACCGGCTCTTTCTTGCTGCCACTGTTGATTCTGATGTCCATCCCCTTTACCGTGATCGGTATCATGCCCGGTTTCTGGCTGCTCAATCTGCTCATGGACCGGCCGGTTGGCGGCTTTGCCGACCCGGTGTTTTTCACCGCCACGGGGATGATCGGGATGATCGCGCTGGGTGGCATCGTCATCCGCAACGCGGTGGTGCTCATTGATTTTATCCACAGAGCTCTGGCGGACGGGATGCCCCTGCGCGAAGCCATCGTCGAATGTGGCGCAGTACGCCTGCGGCCCATCGTCCTGACCGCGCTGACCACCGCCCTTGGCGCCTGGCCGATCACCCTGGATCCGATTTTTTCCGGCCTGGCCTGGGCCTTGATTTTCGGCTTGTTTTCTTCGACGCTGTTTACCCTGATTGTGGTGCCCGTTGCTTTTTATGCAGTATATCAGCGGCACTATCGTGTTCAGTGAAGAGACGGTCGCAGATAGTACCGGTCAGTCTAAGGAACAACATCATTTGCCATCGGCTACCACAGCCGGAGGGATGGTGTTTGCGCACCACACGCCCTGCCGGTCGCATTAAAAAATCCGCCCGCAGGATAGTCTGCGGGCGGCTCGTGATTATCCAGCCAAATTGATACTTTTTGCCAAAGCATTATCTTTATCGCAATGCAGGGTTTGTAGTAGAGTAGCCATGGCTTCAAATATGATGGCGTCGTAAAACTCACCAACTGCTGCGCCAGTCTGAAAACAGTCGCCATTGTTTTACTGCTTCGACGTAGGTAAGTACTCTTCATTGTTCAACAATGGCGCTCCTTGCATGTGGCGCCTGGAGTTTAGCGGGCGACTCGCAGCCCGTTTTCCTCAGTGACGGTGACAGCCCGTCTCTGTGTAACCGTGAAAAGCTGATGACCACAAAAAGGCAAAATTGATTTTTTTGGTAAAGAACGGATTGAACTTGAATGCTTGAACCGTCAATCGGCACAAAATCCTTTGCCCGGTGTCAATTGTTAGTCGTTGAAGACCAACAAACCCAGCTTAAAAGCCTTGAGCAACTGCTGCATATCAATGGCTATACAAATGTGGTGCCGGCATCGGGCGGTGATGAAGCGATCAGCATACTACAGCACAGCACCCCTCAGTTGATCCTCCTTGACTTGCAGATGCCTGACACTAATGGACTGGATGTCATTGCGTTTCACCATCGAGCTGGTCTTGATTCTGAAATTATTGTCATCAGCGGTGAGACCAGCTTCCCCTGGGTCAAGGAAGCAATGCGGATGGGTGTTTTCGATTTTATTTGCAAGCCTTATAAACCCGAAGAACTTCTCACCACTATCGTAAAAGCGCTGGACCAATTTCAACAAAAGCAGAAGTTACAGCAAGAGCAGAAAAATATCAGTTACATGGCTTATCACGATCAGTTGACCAACCTGCCCAATCGTCAACTCTTTAATGATCGGGCCCATCAGGTTCTGGTCCATGCGCAGCGAAATGAACGAAAGTTTGCTCTATTGTTTATGGATATGGACGGCTTTAAAACGATCAATGACAGACACGGACATCTGATCGGTGATCGCGTCCTGCAACTGATGGCGACAAGAATTCTGGGATGTTTGCGTGCTGAGGACACCCTGAGCCGTTATGGAGGTGACGAGTTTGCTCTGCTTTTGCCCGATGTGGCTGATCAGCACGGCGTCACTACCGTCGCTGAAAAAATCCTCAGCGAAATACGCACGCCTTTCCATATCAACGGGTACGAACTACATGTCCGACTCAGCATTGGCGTTGCCATCTATCCGTCAGCCGGAACAGACCTGGACGTCCTGCTCCATAATGCCGACATCGCCATGTATCATGTTAAAACGCACCGCAAAAACAACTACTGTTTCTACTCTGATGATATGTCTCACAACCACAAGAACACGGAAGCCACGCGGGAGCCATTGTTTATCAGCTTAAATCACACTGGATTCCCGCTTTCGCGGGAATGACGATTTGAGTTCAACTTTTGACTGTTTTGTCGCCGCAGCATACTCTGTAGCGGCAGAAGGCCAAAAGGTCATCTGCCGTTGCTGATTGTGGACGCAGAACCCTGTCCCCCCCTGATCATTGCTGTCATAATTAAATCAATCCTGTCCCACACTGCCGACAGAAATTTCGTTGAGCCAACGAAAGTGATTTTCATCCCCCGGGCCTGATTAAGCATCTAGTATCCCGTTTGGTTAGTCCGTTTAGATCACTCTGAGGGATTGTGGTTGTCGGCACGGCGCGTCGGCATAGGCCTGGTGTGCGCTAAATTGAAAAGATGTAACACCACCATCGGCCAAAAGGGTCAGAGTGAATAGGTGAATCTGGTTATCTATTTGAATCCAGTAAATCAGAAAACAGGATATGGATTCTGCGACTACGCTTCGTTCGGCGCAGAATGACACCCGTTTTTTTCCATCAACGTCCTTCGGTGTCATCCTGCGCGAAGTCGCAGGATGCAGATTATTAGCAAGTCGCATCGGGCGCGATCTTCTAACTGTTATAGCTGGAGCGAAGTGGATAACCAAATAAGTGAAATTAATCAATCGGGGTACTTGAAAGACGCCACTTTTTTCACTGACAAATATTTTACGCACATGTTAATTTGCGCTCTATCGTTTCTCTGACGTAATGGTACCTTCGTGTGCTCTTTATTCCTTTTGACCGGGAGTTGCCGATGAAAAAATTTCTTGTTGCGGTTAGTGTGCTGGCCTTTGTCGCCGTTGTCCTGCCGGCCAGTTGTTGGAGCTATGGCCAACCATCAGTGAATCTCGGGTTTACCAGTTTTGTCGATGGTGGTCCCCCGGCCGGCCCCGGGGTTTACTTCCAGCAATACATCCAGTATTACACCACGGATAAATTCGTCGATGGTCCGCCAGCTGCTGAGATGGATGTCTGGGTCAGCCTGACGCAATTGCTCTATCAATCCAGCCAGGAGCTGCTGTTAGGAGGTAAATGGGGGATTAACGCCATGCTGCCGTTGGTGAATTACGACCTGAAAGGTGGCTCCGGATTATCTGCCGACAGCGGCATCGGTGATCTGCTTGTCGGTCCCTACCTGCAGTGGGACCCGATCATGGGGGCCAACGGCCCACTATTCATGCAGCGCATCGAACTGCAGCTGATCTTCCCGACGGGCGAGTATGACGACAAAATCGCTATTAACGCCGGTAGCAATCATTTTTCTTTTAACCCCTACTGGGCGGCAACCGCGTTCCTGACTCCACAGTGGACAGCCTCATGGCGGTTACACTACCTGTGGAACGACAAAAATGATGATCCCAATGTCCCGGGGGAGAACGATTTCCAGGCCGGTCAGGCAGTGCATGCTAACTTCTCTACAGCCTACGAAATCATCCCCCGGCAGCTGCGCCTTGGGATCAACGGCTACTGGTTCAGACAGATCACCGACAGCAAAATTAACGGCAATGACATCCCCGGACGCGAAAAAGTTCTTGCCGTCGGCCCTGGTCTGGTCTGGCATGTTAACCAGAAACAGCATCTGTTCATCAACGCCTATAAGGAATCAGGCGTCAAGCAGCGCACCAAAGGCGAACGACTGACACTGCGCTACGTGCACCACTTCTAATCCATTCCTCCATGCTGCCCGCCGATGCACGCAAAAAGGCCATCGGCGGAGCGCAGTGGATAACCCAAAAAAACTATAAAACAGGGGTATGCAGTGGTGGAGAGTGTTTCCGTCTGACATCTTGCTTCTGTTCAAAGCGCGGCTTGAAATCCCATTTTTTCGTTTTCATACCAACCAGAAGGCCCAACGGAAAGACGCAGCCATGTTTTTTTATTCTCCATTTCCTGTCAATATCATGTAAAAAAGCGAGCTATCCCTTGCCATCCAGCAACTTTTGATGGGATAATTCACGATTTGTTATCGCACTAATCTGTCGATTATTGTCACGAACAGATGGAAGCTGAAAGCTCTCGCGTGCAGGGCATGGACAGGAGTCATTGAAGCATATGAATGTCGTACGGGCAAGAAGTGCCGGCTTCTGTATGGGTGTGAGTCTGGCGTTAAGAAAGCTCGATGAGATGATTGAAAAAGAGGGAGCGGCCAGTGGTAACATTTATATCCTCGGGTCGATTATTCACAACCCGCAGGTGGTTGAAGAGTATTCTGCTAAAGGGGTGATTACTGCCGAGTCTCCCGACGATATTCCACCCGGGTCAACGGTGATTATTCGTGCTCACGGTATCCCCAAGCGCATTCAAAAGTTCCTTGTCGAGCGTGGTATCCACGTTGTTGATGCAACTTGTCCGAAAGTCAAGGATGCCTGTCTGCTGATTGAGCAGCATACGGCGGAAGATCGTATCCTCCTGCTCTACGGGGAACAAACCCACCCTGAGGTGAAATGTCTGTTGAGTTATGCTGCGTCTGATTCTTTTGTTTTTGACAATCTGGAACAGTGTCAGGCGCAGCTTCTTGATGCCGGCAAAAAATACTGTCTGGCTGCTCAGACGACCCAGGATAAGGGGATTTTTGATGAAATAAGTGCCAATCTGGCGGCGCGCCCGGATCTTGATCTGACGATACTGCATACCATCTGTGATGCGACAAAAAAGCGTCAGGGTGAAGCAATTCGCATTGCCGAACAAGTCGACTTTATGATTGTTGCCGGTGGCTTTGAAAGCAGTAATACACGGCGCCTGGCCCAGGTGGTCGAATCCCATGGAACAAAAGCGTTGCATGTGGAGGTAGCGTCACAACTCCCTTTAGATGAGTTGCGAAGCTATCAAAGCATCGGCCTGACGGCCGGAGCTTCAACGCCAAAAAAAATTGTTGATGATATTCAGTCGTTGCTGGAATCCTTGTAGGAGTTCTTTGTGAGATCCACTCTTTTACCCTGCGGCAGTTACAGTGCCACGCCTGCGTACCATGCAGCCGCTGACGTATCAAGCCTGTTACGCCATATTGCCCAGCCTTTGTGGCTCGTTAAATCAGAAGACCGTTTGAATCTTGTTGGACAGTTGGCCGGCACCGGCATAAAGCCGGAAGATATCCGCGGCATGGTACCAGCGTTGAAACTTGAATGCTTCGGCAGTGGCTCTTTTTGTGGCGACCATGGCTTGACATACGCCTATGTCGGCGGCTCTATGGCCAAGGGGATCAGTTCTATTGCCATGGTTAAGGCCTTCGGTGAGGCCGGCATGCTCGGTTTTTTCGGCTCAGCCGGGCTTTCTTTTGAGCTGGTAGAGGCGGCAATTGACGATCTTCAGCAGCATCGGCCGGTTATTCCATTCGGTGTCAACCTGATCCACAGTCCGACCGAACCGGAACTGGAAAAAGCCCTGGTCGAGTTGTATCTGCGCCGTGGCGTTCAGCTGATTGAGGCGTCGGCTTTTTTAGGTTTGACCTTGCCGCTGGTGCGTTACCGCACCCATGGCATTCATCGCGATGATCACGGGAACATTGTTGTCCCCAACCGCATCATCGCCAAGGTGTCGCGCGAAGAGGTGGCGGCGCGTTTTTTTGCGCCACCGCCGGACAAGTTGCTGAAACAGCTGGTGGCTTCTGGTGATTTGACGGCAGAACAGGCGCAGCTTGCCGGGCATATTCCCATGGCTCAGGACGTCACGGCGGAGGCCGACTCCGGTGGTCATACCGATAACCGTCCGGCCCTGTCCTTGTTTCCAACCCTGCTTGCCCAGAAAGACCTGATGCAACAGCACTATGGATATCACCAGCCTTTACGTCTCGGCCTGGGCGGCGGGATAGCAACACCGGCGGCAGCGGCGGCAGCTTTCGCCATGGGTGCCGATTATCTCGTTACCGGCACAGTTAACCAGGCCTGCGTTGAGTCCGGCACCTGTGACGTGGTTCGGCAGATGCTGGCAGAAACCAGGCAGGCAGATATTACCATGGCTCCTTCCGGGGATATGTTCGAGATGGGGGTCAAGGTTCAGGTGGTCAAACGTGGTACCATGTTCGCTATCCGTGCCCACAAGCTTTACGAGCTCTACCTCGGCTATGAGAGCATCGATGCCTTGCCGCCGGCAGAACGGGAAAAGATCGAGCAGACCTTTTTCAAGATACCGCTGGAAAATGTCTGGGAACAGACAAAGAACTATTTTCAGGTCCGTGATCCACGTCAGGTTGAAAAAGCCTTGAACGATCCGAAGTACAAGATGGCGCTGGTATTTCGCTGGTATTTAGGGCAAACACCGGTGTGGGCCAACCAGGGTGTCAGCGATCGTAAAATTGATTATCAGATCTGGTGTGGTCCGGCGATGGGGGCCTTTAACGAATGGGTGAAGGGGAGTTTTTTAGAGCCACCCGCTGCCCGCAAGGTGGTTGAGGTTGCCTATAATATTCTTTTCGGTGCTGCGGTGTTGCAGCGCGCACATTTACTTAAACAGCAGTGGGATACCGACGGTGTCGATTCAGGGATCGACGCGCCATTGCCGGTTGAGCAGATCAAGGAGTTACTCTGTTGAAAACCGATCAGCAAACGACAGATTCGACAATGACACCGCTGGCGATTGTCGGCATTGGCAGCATATTTCCTGATGCCGAGAATTCTCAGCAGTTCTGGACTAACATCAAGACCGGCGTTGACAGTATCCGCGAAGTGCCGGAAAGCCATTGGCGCCCTGATGATTATTTTGCTGCCGACCCGAAAACCGCCGACATGGTGTACGCCAAGCTGGGCGGTTTTTTATCACCCGTCAGTTTTAATCCGATGGATTTCGGGATTCTGCCGAACGCCCTGGAGGCGATTGATACCTCGCAGCTCCTCGGCTTGCTGGCGGTTGAACAGGCTCTCAATGATGCCGGTTATGGCGGCGTCAGGGAATATAACCGCGACCGCGTCAGTGTTATTCTCGGGGTGACCGGAACCCTCGAACTGGTTGTGCCCCTCAGCGCCCGGTTGGGGCATCCGCGCTGGAAGCAGGCGCTGGCAGAAGCCGGGGTGGACGACGAGACGGCCGCTGATGTGATGGCCCGGATCTCTGACTCCTATGTGCCCTGGCAGGAAAATTCCTTTCCCGGGCTGCTCGGTAATGTGGTTGCCGGGCGGATCAGCAAACATTTCAACTTTGGCGGTACCAATTGTGTCGTTGACGCTGCTTGCGGCAGTTCTCTAGGGGCTCTGAATCTAGCTGCGTTGGAACTCGCCGCCGGGCGGTCCGATATGGTGATCACCGGTGGGGTTGATACCTTTAATGATGTCTTCATGTACACCTGTTTCAGCAAAACACCGGCTCTGTCGCCATCCGGACACGCAAAGCCTTATTCTGATGATGCCGACGGCACAACCCTGGGTGAAGGCCTGGGGATTATTGTCCTTAAACGTCTGGCGGATGCCGAGCTTGATGGTGACCATATCTATGCGGTTATCAAGGGGATCGGTGCTTCCAGTGACGGTCGCGGCTCTGCCATCTACGAGCCGAGTGCCCAGGGACAAATCAAAGCGCTGCAGCGTGCCTATGAACAAGCCCGGGTGACACCTGACACCATCGAGCTGGTCGAAGGTCATGGTACCGGTACCAGGGTAGGTGATGCGATTGAGGTCAATGCCCTGCGCCAGGTCTATGGCACAGCGCAACAACCCTGGTGCGCCCTGGGTTCAATCAAATCCCAGATTGGTCACACCAAAGCTGCTGCCGGTGCTGCCGGCCTGATCAAGGCGGCACTGGCCCTTTATCACAAGGTGTTGCCGCCGACCATCAAGGTGCAACAACCGGCACCGGTGTTGCTTGAAAAGGATTCCCCCTTTTACGTCAATACCGAATGTCGTCCCTGGTTCCCGGCAGGAAATCACCCGCGTCGCGCCGCAGTGAGTGCCTTAGGCTTTGGCGGCAGTAATTTTCACTGTCTGCTGGAAGAATACAGGGAAGAAAAAAATGAGGTTGATTGGACCGGAGATGTACAGATCCTGCCATTTTCTGCTGCCGATCAGGCGACGTTGAAAAATCAGTTGCAGGCGCTTCCCCGTGATCTGCCGTGGCAACAACTGCGTCTGCTGGCAGCGCAACAGCGCCGTGATTTCGACAGTCAGGCCGCCTGTCGATTGGTGCTGGTGGTTTTGCGTAACATGATGACTGAAAAGGCGGACATCGGCACGCGTCTTGATGCTGCATTGGCATTGCTGGATCAGCGTGCTGATGGTTGGGGCGAAACAGCGGATGGCATCTATTGCTCAAACCAGGTTCCCGCCACGGATGTCGCTTTTCTGTTTCCCGGGCAGGGGGCGCAGTATCCAGGCATGCTTAAAAACCTGGCGTTGCAATTTCCGGAATTTCAACAAACCATCAGTGAAGCCGATGAGGTTTTTGCCGAAAGTGCCCAGGTTGCGCGCCGGATCCTGACCGATCTCATCTATCCGCGCCCCTTTAGCACGCCGCAGCAACCAGAAGCAGCAATTAGCGCCTTGCGTGTTACCGAGGTTGCCCAGCCGGCGCTGGGTGCCGTCAGCCATGCCGGCGCTGCAGTGCTGAAACGCTTTGGTCTGGTGCCGAGCGCGGCTGCCGGGCATAGTTATGGTGAATTAGTAGCTTTGTGCAGTGCCGGCGTTTTTAGTGCTGCCGATCTGCAGCGTTTGTCGCGGCTGCGCGGCGAGTTGATGGCGGCCGGCGGTTCCGAGCTCGGCACCATGCTCGCGGTGTCAGCCCCTTTGGCTACGATCAACGATTTCATCAAAAGTGAAAGCCTTGATCTGGTGCTGGCCAACCGCAACACCCCGGATCAAGGGGTGTTATCCGGCCCACGCGCTGAAATCGAGCGCGCCCGCACGTTACTGGGTGCGCGAGGTATTTCCTCCACCCCGTTGAATGTTGCGGCGGCTTTTCACAGCCCCCTGGTAGCAGCAGCGGCCCAGCCTTTTGCCCGGGCGCTGGAAACAACTGCCCTGAGGGATCCAGAATTTCCGGTCTATGCGAACACCAGCGGAGATCGATATCCGCAGACAGCTGGCGAAATCAGATCCCTTCTTGCTCAGCAATTGGCCAGTCCCGTTGACTTCGTCAAAGAAATCGAATCCATGTATCGTGATGGGTTACGTATCTTTGTCGAGGTGGGCCCGGGTGCCCGTTTGAGCGGCATGGTCAGAACCATCCTCAAAGGGCAGGAAATACAAACGGTTGCCCTCGATTCTTCCAATGGTAAACGTTGTGCCGTGATCGACCTGGCACGTCTGCTGGCGAAACTTGCTGCCCTTGGGGTGAAGATCGATTTGGCTTGTTGGGATGAGGGTGTACTTGAGCGGGCCGCGCAGGAGCCGGTCAGGAAAAAAGGCTTAACGGTAACTCTGACCGGTGCCAACTATTTTAACAAACCACAACCGCGTCCGCCGCGCCAGCAAAAGACAGCAAGTGGCAGCCTTATTCAGGCATCTTGGCCACAAGGACAACAGAGGGAAATTTCCATGCCCGAGCAAAGTAAACAACCAGCAGCAGCGGCTACTCACAGTAAAGTCTCAGGCAGCACGGATACCGGATTGTCAACAGCGCTGCAGCTGACCCAGCAGAATATTGAAGCCTTGCAGTCGATTGCGCAACAGACGGCCAAGCTGCACCAGCAGTTTCTCGAGGGCCAACAAGCCGCAACACGCTCCTTCATGCAGCTGGTTGACCAGCAACGGCAACTGATCGGTGGAGCCCCGGTAACCTTTTCTGCGAAGCTGACCAGTGAACAGGCCGCCAACCCTCAAGTGACACAACAATCAATGCCGCAAAGGGTGGAGAACCAACCAGTTGTTGTTCCTCAGGCCGTTCAGCAATCGGTTGTATCCGCACCAACTGTACAACCCGTCTCCCTTGCCGCGGTGACTGCTGAGACTCCGGTTGCCGGCGACGCCATAAATCACATTACATCGACGTTGCTTGAAGTGATCGCCGAGAAAACCGGCTATCCGGTGGAGATGCTGGAACTGGGCATGTCGCTGGATGCTGATTTGGGCATCGATTCGATCAAGCGCGTGGAGATCCTCTCGGCATTGCAGGAGCGCTTACCGGAGTTGCCGGCGGTCAAACCGGAAGACTTAGGGGTATTGCAGACCCTGGCACAGATCGTCGCGCATCTGCAGCAAGGATCAGGAAATGCATCGACCAGTGCAACTATGAACTCGGCACCGGTGTCCGCGAGTGGTGATACGGGTCAGGTGGCGACAGTACTGCTCGAGGTGATCGCCGAAAAAACCGGCTATCCGGTGGAAATGCTGGAACTGGGGATGTCACTGGATGCTGATTTGGGCATCGATTCGATCAAGCGCGTGGAGATTCTCTCGGCCCTGCAGGAACGCCTGCCGGAGTTGCCGGCGGTCAAGCCGGAAGATCTGGGAGTTTTGCAGACCCTGGGGCAGATCGTTGAGCATCTACAACAGGGAACGGCAGACGGTGTAAAGACTGCCGCCGCTTCAGTAACAACAGGCGTGGATGGCGCTCAGGTAACCACAGCAATACTCGAGGTAATCGCTGAGAAAACCGGTTATCCGGTGGAGATGCTGGAACTGGAAATGTCGCTTGATGCCGATCTGGGCATTGATTCGATCAAGCGCGTGGAGATTCTTTCGGCCCTGCAGGAACGCCTGCCGGAGTTGCCGGCAGTTAAACCCGAGCATCTGGGCACCTTGCAGACTATCGATCAGATTGTTGATTTTCTTACCAGTGTTTCCGGTTCGGAAAAGCCGGCTGCTGATGTTCCCGCCCAGGTACCTGAACCGGTACCGACCATCAAGCGCCAGGAGGTGCGGTTGGTCAGCCTGCCTAAGAAAAGAGAGCTTAAAAGCTTTTCTTTTGGTGCCGGGGCCCAGGTGTGGATAACCGATGACGGGTCACAACTGATTGATGCCCTGACTTCAGCCTTGACCCGGCATAACCTGATTGCACGCAAGGTCAAGCTCGCTGAGTTGAGTTCCTTGAGCGCACCCGAAAACCTCTGTGGTTTGCTCATTGTTGCGCCTCTCAAAGGCAGCGATGATCGCTTTATGGCCGATAGTTTTCAGTTGCTGCAGTTGGCCGCGCCGCACTTGAGAGAACAGGGTCGGGGCAGGGGAGCATTTTTTGCCACCATCTCACGTCTTAACGGCTGCTTTGGTCTGCCCGCCCGATCCGGCATTGCTGATGCGCTTTCCGGTGGTTTGGCTGGTTTGAGCAAAACTGCGGCACTGGAATGGCCTGATGTTCACTGTAAGGCACTGGATCTGGGGATGGGGATGGAGGTGGTCCCGGCAGCAACGACCCTGGTCGAAGAGATCTTTAGCGTTTCTCCTCTTGAGATTGGTGTGTCTTCGACCGGTTTAACAACGCTGGAACTGGTGACTGTGGATGTGCCGGCTGATACCCGGGAGTTGGCGCTGGAAGAAGGGGATCTTGTTGTTGTCAGTGGCGGCGCCCGTGGCGTCACAGCCGCCGTTTCCGTTGCTCTGGCACGCAAATATCGTCCTACCCTGGCATTGCTGGGACGCAGCCCGCTGCCCGCAGACGAGCCACCCTGGCTGAAGAACCTTGATACCGAGGCAGAGATTAAAAAAGCATTGCTTGCCCACAGCGCCACCAGCCTTGCGCCGAAAGAATTACAGCAGCACTGTGATCAAGTCCTGGCCGGACGTGAGATCCGCAGAACCCTAGACGACATTCTAAAGGCAGGTGCCACACCCCTTTATTTGCCGGTTGATTTACGCGACGAGTCAGCGGTAGCCTCCACCATCGCTAACCTGCAGGAACAGTACGGCGTGGTGAAAGGGGTAATCCATGGTGCCGGAGTGCTGGCTGACAAGTTAATCGTTGACAAAAGCCGTGAACAGTTCCAGCTGGTGTTTGACACCAAGGTCAAAGGCTGTCGCCATCTGCTGAAATCCTTTGACGCTAAAAATCTGGCATTTCTGGTCATGTTTTCTTCATCAACCGCGCGTTTTGGGCGCATTGGCCAGGCTGACTATGCTGTTGCCAATGAAGTCTTGAATAAGATGGCCCAGCAATTTGCCCAGTCGCATGCGCAGGCCAGGGTGCTGTCCCTGAACTGGGGTCCCTGGGATGGTGGCATGGTGACGGCGGCACTGAAAAAAATATTTGCGCGTGAAGGGATCGATGTTATCGATCTGCAGACCGGTGCGGCGTATCTGCTCAAGGAACTGACCGTACCGGAGAAAACTGTTGAGCTGGTGATTGCCGGCGGTCACGATCAGGGTTTCGCAGATATAGATATTGAACCACCACAAAACCTCTACGTTTCCAGGGCTTTTGACCTTGATCTGAATATTGATCAGTTTCCCGTGCTCAATTCCCACGTGATTGACGGCAAAGCCGTCGTGCCCGTGGCCTTGATGATTGAATGGCTGGCCCATGCCGCCGCCCATAATAACCCAGGCCTGAAATTTCAGGGTTTGAATGATCTCAGGGTGCTTAAAGGGATACTGCTTGAAGCAGGACAGACCTACAACCTGCAAGCAATGACCGGCAAGGCGATCAAGAGTGACGGCTTGCATGTGGTACCGGTGGAGCTTTCAGGTATTGACCGGCAAGGGCACTTGGTTGCCCATGCCCGCGCCCGGGTCGTTCTTGCCGCTGGCTATGGTGCAGCTCGCCAGCCCCGTTCCATGTTGGATTTAGCAGCCTATCCCCACGCGTCAACCAGCCTTTATCAAGATCAGAAACTTTTTCATGGCAAGGCCTTTCAGGGATTACGCAACATTCTTGGTTGTTCTGCACAGGGGATTAATGCCTTGGTAAACCCGGCACCGCAACCACAGGAATGGATCGAGCAACCCTTGCGCAACAGTTGGTTTGCCGATCCACTGGCACTGGACAGCAGTTTCCAGATGCTGATCCTGTGGAGTTTTGAACAGTACCAGGCCGGTTCTTTGCCGGTTTTTGCCGGCCGTTACCGCCAATATCAGGAACGTTTTCCCGATGCAGGGGTTGAAGTGCGGGCGCGGATTATCAGCACCAGTCAACATCGCGCAACCGCGGATATCGATTTTGTTGATCTGGATGATGGTCATTTGGTTGCCCGTCTGGAAAATTATGAATGTGTGATTGATGCTTCCCTTAATGCCACTTTTCAGCGCAATAAACTAACTGGAGTTGCCTGATAATGGCTTACACACAATCGGTTGCTATTGTTGCCATAGGGGGGGAGTTCCCTGACGCAGCAACCCTTGATGAGTACTGGGAGCGAATTCTCCAAAAAAGGAACAGTGCCCGTCGTCCGCCACCTGGACGCTGGCTGCTGCCGGCGGCAGAAATTTACGACCCCCGGGTTGGTCTGGTTGACCGGGTGTACTCAGATAAGGCTTGTTTTCTGGATGAAACAGGCACTGATGCTGCGATCCCCGGGCTTGATATTGACGCCGATTTTTTGCGTCAGCTAGATCCCATGTTCCGCCTGTTGTTACGGGTCGGGCAACAGACCTTGACCAGTGCCGCCAAGCAGACCTTTGATGCGGCGCGCGCCGGGGTAATTATCGGCAACCTGGCGTTGCCCAGTGAGAAATCCTCCGCCCTGGCCAGGCAACTGTTGGGCAGAACCTTTGCTGAAAAGCTTTGCGAAAAACCTCTGACCGTTGATAACCAGCCGATGCTTGCCCAAAATCATCATGTGGCCGGCTTACCGGCGGCGTTACTGGCACGGGCGTTGGGTTTTGGTGGTACCTGTTTCACCCTTGATGCTGCCTGTGCATCTTCCTTGTATGCCATCAAGCTGGCCGGCGATGAGCTGTTGTCAGGTCGAGCTGATCTGATGCTCGCCGGTGGCTTGTCGCGCCCTGATTCCCTCTACACCCAGATGGGTTTTTCCCAGTTGCGCGCCCTGTCGGCTACGGGTCGCTGTGCGCCTTTTGACCAGAGCGGTAACGGATTGGTGGTCGGCGAAGGGTGCGGTCTGTTGTTGCTTAAGCGTACCCGTGATGCACTGCGCGATGGTGATCGGATCCTGGCAGTCATTCGCGGCATCGGACTTTCCAATGACCTGCAGGGAAATCTGCTGGCCCCTTCGTCAGAAGGACAGTTGCGGGCGATGCGCGCGGCGTACCGACAGGCCGGTTGGCAGCCGAGTGATGTGGATCTGATTGAATGTCATGCCACCGGTACCCCGGTTGGCGACGCCGTTGAATTTTCCAGTTTACAGAATCTGTGGGGCAATAGCGGGTGGCGCAGTGGTCAGTGCGTTATCGGCTCGGTCAAAGCCAATATCGGCCATCTGCTGACCGCCGCCGGTGCCGCAGCCTCGATTAAGGCGATTCTGGCTCTGGCCCATCACACCCTGCCGCCACAGGCACATTTTGAGCAGCCGGCTCCAGGTATTGATCTCGATAAAAGTCCATTTCGACTTCTTGACCAGTCCTGCAACTGGCAACCCCGTCGTCCTGAGATACCGCGGCGTGCTGCCGTCAGTGCTTTTGGTTTCGGTGGTATCAACGCGCACATGTTGCTTGAGGAATGGTTGCCGGAACGATCTGCGCGAAAGAAAGTGACCCTGCATCCCTCGGTTACAGCACGTCAGACGCCGGTCGCAGTGGTCGGGCTGGCAGCCCATTACGGCCCCTGGTCTGAACTGGAGATGTTGCAGCAGCGGTTTTTTGGTGTTGACGATAAGGCGCAGCCACAATCTCCGGACCATTGGTGGGGTGCCGGGGAAAGTCGTTGGCTTCAGCAGATTTTCCCGGATGGCCTGCCGCAGGGGTTTTGTCTCGGACCCATCGGCGCTGCTGCTGGTGAGTTTCGCATCCCGCCAACCGAGATGGCAGAAATGCTGCCACGCCAGTTGCTGATGCTTAAGGTTGCCGCAGCCGCCTTAGAGGATGCCGGTGCTGCTCAAGACGATCATCTGTTTACCGGCATCTTCATCGGTTGTGGTCTCGATCTGAATGCGACAAATTTCAGCTTTCGCTGGGGTCTGGCGCAACAGGCCCGCATTTGGGCGCAAGAACTGGATCTTGAATTAAATGAGGAGGAACTTGGCGCCTGGATTGCTGAGCTGCGTGCTGCGGCCGGGCCGGCGTTGACTGCCAACCGTACCATGGGTGCACTGGGGAGTGTAACTGCCAGCCGCATTGCCCGCGAATTTGGTGCCGGTGGTCCGAGCTTCACCCTTTGCAGTGAAGAAAATTCCAGTTTGCGCGCACTGGAGGTGGCAATCCATGCCCTGCAGGAAGGTTCCATCAAGCGTGCGCTGGTTGGCGCTGTTGATCTGGCCGCCGACCTGCGCGATCTTGTCTGCCGTCAGCAAATGACCCCTTTTGCCGGTCCTGGTCAGTCTCGACCCCTTGATGCGGAAAGTCAGGGGATCCAGTTTGGGGAAGGGGCGGGAGCGCTGGTGCTCAAACGTCTGGATGATGCCCGCCAGGATGGCGATCAAATCCATGCCGTCATCAGTGGCATCGGCACCGCCATAGGTGGCACAGTTGCAGGGGTGTTGCCTTTGCCTGAGGTGCTACGCAGGGCGCTACGTGGGGCATGCAGCAGTGCCGGGGCCAAGCCCATGAATATTGGCTATCTGGAGGTTGATGGCAGTGGCGACCCTGAAGCTGATGTCCTCGAGGCAGCTGTTTTGTCTGAGTTTCTGGCGCTGGGTGACAACCTTCCCCCGTGTTGGCTCGGCAGTGTCAAAGCAGATATCGGTCATGCCGGTGGCGCTTCAGGGATGGCTGCTGTTATTAAAACGATACTTTGTTTAAAACAGCGTCTGTTGCCCCCCGTCCGTAAGCTGGCCAGATTGCGCTCTGAATGGACAACCACCACCGGGCGATTTCAGATCGCTGATGCGCCCCAGTACTGGGTAACCAACCGTGCCGCCGGGGAACGTCGCGCCATGGTTACGGCGTTGGGCAATGATGGCAGTTATTCTGCTCTGATTATCGAGGAACACCAGGGCAACGAGCCTGTATCCGGGGTCAATCGCCCCTTAGGTGATCTGGCGGCAGGGCTTTTTGTCATCAGCGCCAATACTTTTAACGCGGTGGGCGAAAAACTGACCGAGTTAACAAATCTCACCTCTCGCTATAGCGCTGAATCGGCCGATCAGCTGGCGCAGCGCTGGTATCGCCACCATCCACCTGAACCCGATGCGCCACTGTGTCTGGCGCTTGTTGTCGAAAACCCTGCGGATCTGATTGTTCAGATCGATCAGGTAACACTGCAACTTGACCGCCTTGCTGCCGATGAGACCCTTAGTTTCACTGATTTGTTATCCCCGGCGCAGCGTGAGCGGGCATTCTTTAGTCGTGAGCGCCTTGCGACCAATGGCAAGCTGGCCTTTGTTTTTCCTGGATCCGGTAATCATTTTGCCGGCATGGGACGAGATCTGGCAGCGCGCTGGCCGGAAATCTATAGTGCCCAGGAAGCCGGCAGTTCCTATCTGGCCGATCAATATCAGCCGCAGCGTTTCTGGAATGGTGCATTGAGCGACGCTGTGCTGGAAGATCACAACGCGCTGGTGATTTCCCATGTGGCCCTGTGTACCGCCTTGCATGATCTCCTCAGCCGGTTTGCTGTCCGGCCGCAGATGGTCAGTGGTTACAGTCTCGGCGAATCGTCCGGACTCTTTTCTACCGGTGCCTGGCGTGAACGCGATGCCATGCTGCAACGCCTCAAGGATTCCTCCCTGTTTACCCGCGAGCTGGCTGGTGAGTGTCGTGCCGCGCGGCGCATATGGGGGTTGCCCCCCGGTCAACAGGTTGACTGGTCTCTGGGGATTGTCAATGCCGCAGCCGATCAGGTCAACAAGGTGATTGCCGGCAAAAAACAGGTCTACCTGTTGATCATCAACACCTACAAAGAGTGTGTTATCGGCGGCCAGCGCCGGCAGGTTGGAGCGACTGTCAAGGAACTGGGCGGCCATTTTATCCCCTTGCACGGGGTTACGACGGTTCATTGTGAGGTAACAAAAGCGGTGGCAGATGCCTACCGCAATCTTCATCTGTTTGATGTCAGAGTGCCTCGCGGCATCGATTTCTACAGTTGCGCCTTCGGCGCTAAATACCCCCTGACCACAACCAACGCCGCCGATGCGATTCTGGCCCAGGCTCTCGATACCATCGACTATCCACGGCTGATTGAACGTCTTTATGCTGATGGTGCCAGAATCTTCCTTGAAGTCGGCCCGGGTTCGTCCTGCTCGCGGATGATTTCCAGTATCCTCGCTGAACGTCCTCACCTGGCGCGTTCTTTCTGTGTGCCGGGACAGGATGCGGTGTTGCAGCTGTTGCGCCTGTTAGGCCACTGCCTGGTTGAAGGGGTCAAGGTAGATCTGTCACCACTGTATTCCACCAGCCATATCGAGGTAGCCGCCGGAAGCACACAGCGCCCACAGATCGCCACCAGCAGAGGTGGTCCTGCCTTTGCGCCAACGCTAGCGGTGACTGAACAATCACCAGAACAACCGGTTGTGCCGCAGGCTCCAGCAATCAATCCGATACCTTCTGCAGCAGCGACAGGGGAGCAGGTCCCCTTGACCTCAGAGATGACGACCACCAACGGGGGCACTGCGCTTGCTCAATTAACCAGCGGATTTCGTGATGCTGTCGCGGCAGGGGCTTGCGCCCATGCGGCTTTTCTGGAGCTGTCAGCCGATCTGGAACACACCCTCGCTGAGCAGATCGCTTATCAGCAGCAACTTCTGCAACACGGGGAGGGGTGCAACCTTGACCTGGCACAATTAAACATCGACTGTGAACAAGAAAGCCAGCATGCCGATCATGTTTCAGTGATACATAGTCAAACGGCTGTGTCAGAACAAAACCTCAGCAGGATTGCTCCGGTTTTTGATCGCTCTATGTGTATGGAGTTTGCCATCGGGTCGGTGGCTAAAATGCTGGGCAACGATTTTGCCGAAGTCGATACCTTCCCCACGCGCGTGCGCCTGCCCGATGAGCCCCTGATGCTGGTTGACCGGATTGTCGCTCTTGAAGGGGAACCCCGCTCCATGAGCTTTGGACGGGTGGTTACCGAGCATGATGTCACTGCTGAGCGCTGGTATCTTGATGGTGGCCGTATCCCCACCTGTGTTGCAGTGGAAGCCGGTCAGGCTGACCTGTTTCTGTCCGGGTATCTGGGCATCGATTTTATCACCAGGGGACAGGCGGTCTATCGCCTGCTTGATGCGGTTGTTACCTTTCATCGTGGCTTACCGACGATCGGCGAGACTATCCGTTACGATATCCACATCGACAAATTTTTCCGGCAGGACCAGACCTATCTGTTCCGTTTTCATTTTGAAGCGACGGTCAATGGTGAACCCCTGTTGAGTATGCGCGATGGTTGCGCCGGCTTCTTCAGTGCCGCGGAACTGGCAGCAGGCAAGGGCATTGTTCATACCCGCCTCGATCTGCTGCCGCAGCCGGGACGTTTGCCTGCTGACTGGCGGCAACTGGTGCCGCTAACAGTCGAATCCTACAGCGATGTCCAGGTTGCAGCTCTCTATGCCGGCGATCTGGCCGGTTGTTTTGGCGCCGCCTTTGCCGGCTTGCCGCTGGACGATCCTTACACCCTGCCCGGCGGCAAATTGAAACTGGTTGATCGAGTGCTTGTGCTTGACCCGGCAGGGGGACGTTATGGCCTGGGACAGATTAGGGCGGAAATGGATATCCAACCCGACGCCTGGTTTTTAACCTGCCACTTTGTTGATGATCGGGTTATGCCGGGAACCCTGATGTATGAATGCTGTATGCATACCTTACGAATTTATCTGCTGCGCATGGGGTGGATCGGCGAGAGCGGCACTACCTGGTGTGAACCGGTACCCGGTGTCCACAGTGGTTTAAAATGTCGCGGTCAGGTCATTGAAACAACGAAAAAGGTCACCTACCAGGTGAGCATCAAGGAATTGGGCTATGGTCCGGAGCCTTTTGCCATTGTTGATGCCCTGATGTTTGCCGATGATCACCCGATTGTCGAGATTCCTGACATGTCGGTACGTTTGAGCGGTCTTGATCGTAACAAAGTCGAGGCGTTATGGCTGGGTCAGCCGCAACCGGTCACAACTGAAGACAAGCGCGTTCTTTACGACCGCGAGCGCATAACCGCTTTTGCCATCGGCAACCCTTCAGCGGCCTTTGGTGAACCTTATCGAATTTTTGATCAGGAGCGTAAGATTGCGCGCCTGCCCGGACCGCCGTTCCAGTTCCTTGACCGGATAATGGATGTCAAGGGGGAGCCCTGGAAGCTGATTGAGGGAGCTACAGTCGTAGCCCAGTACGATGTGCCGCCGGATGCCTGGTACTTCGCCGCCGGGCGACAACCGGAAATTCCCTTTAGTGTTTTGCTCGAGATCGGTCTTCAGCCCTGCGGCTGGCTGGCTGCCTATCTGGGTTCGGCGCTAACCAGCGATACCGATCTGTCATTCCGCAACCTGGACGGTCAGGCGATTCAACACAAGGCGGTGACAGCAACTAGCGGGACTCTCAGCATCGAGGTCGAGATTACCCGGGTTGCCAGTAGCGGCGGGATGATTATCCAGGGGTATGATTTTCATGTGCGGGACCAGGTGGGACCGGTTTATACCGGCTCCACCGTCTTTGGTTTCTTCTCTGCAGCCGCACTGGCTCAGCAGGTCGGTGTGCGCGGAGCCACAAGCTGGCAACCGTCGGCAGAGCAAATCAACCGTGCCAAATCCTTCGACTATCCCGAGCAAGCACCATTTCCCGCCACCATGCTGCGGATGGTCGATACGATCGATCTGTTCATCGCTGATGGTGGGCCGCAACAGCTGGGCTTTATCCGTGGCAGCAAAATCGTCGATCCCGACGAATGGTTTTTCAAGGCACATTTTTATCAGGATCCGGTCTGTCCCGGTTCATTAGGTCTTGAATCGTTTCTGCAACTACTCAAAGTGGTTGCCGCCGAGCGCTGGGGTGCCTCTGCCGCGACGCGCTTTGAAGCCATAGCGCTGGGGGAGGAGCATCGCTGGAATTACCGTGGCCAGATTATCCCGACCAATCAGCGCGTGGAAATCGAAGCGGTCATTACCGCAGTTGATGATCACAGTAGAACCCTTAAGGCTGATGGACTGTTGTCAGTAGATGGTAAAATCATCTACCAGATGAAGCAGTTTGCCTTGCGGCTTCACCCATAAAAGCGCTGATGCTTCACCTGTCGGGTGAATTATGTTACAAGGTGCGCTGAACCATCTACTTTCAATCAATAAAAGGGTCTGATTCCCCGCAGTTTGTTGCGTTAGCTTGAAATGAATTCAGGAGTCAGAATCCAGAAATATTTGCCGATAAACTGATACTTTTTGTTTCGTATCTGTTCAGCAGGGAACGGGGCTACCAAGCAAAGTAATTGATGAATAATGACGTTTTTTTTCTTCCGGATTCTGTATTCAAAACTTTTAATCCCTATGCCGCGTTGCTTGCGGCGGGGGAGTCTTTTGCCATGGTGAAATTAATACCTCAATGAAATATACCCGTGTCCATATCGAATCGGTTGGTTATGAACTGGCTCCCATCGTTGTTACCTCGACCGAACTGGAAAACCGGTTAGCACCGGTCTACAAAGCGCTACATATCGCTCCGGGACAGTTGGAAGCACTGACCGGCATCCGTGAGCGCCGCTGGTGGAAACCAAACACCTCGATCTCGGACGGAGCCATCGCCGCGGCAAAAAAATCGTTACAGGAGCTCAATATCGCTGCTGAGGATATCGGCGCGGTGGTTTATGCCGGGGTTTGTCGTGAGCATTTTGAGCCGGCTACCGCCTGCCTGGTTGCTTCGGCACTTGGGGTGCGAGGTGATGTAGCAATCTACGATATTTCAAATGCTTGCCTTGGTGTTCTTAATGGAGTACTTGATATCGCTAACCGGATTGAACTGGGGCAGATTCGCGCTGGTCTGGTTGTTGCCTGCGAAAGTTCGCGGGAAATTAACGAGATTATGATTCAGAAGATGCTCGACAATCCGACCATGCCCCTGTTTACCCACTCCCTGGCAACCCTGACCGGTGGCTCCGGAGCAGCAGCGGTGTTGTTAACTGACGGTTCCTTCTCGCCGTCGCGGCGGCCAAAACTGCTGGGTGGGGTCAACGTCGCTGAACCCCAATATCATCAACTGTGTCGCTGGGGAATGCATCAGGAGTCCACCGCCTGCCAACAACCGTTCATGCAGACCGATGCGGTTGCTGTCATGAAACACGGGGTTGAACTGGGCAAACGCACCTGGGAGCTTTTCAGTCGTAAACTTGGCATCACCGCTGATAAAATCGATAAGGTCATCTGTCATCAGGTGGGAGAAGCACATCAGCGCCTGATTTTGCAGACCCTCGGTATCGATCCGGCAAAGGATTTTCAAACCTACGAATTCCTCGGTAATATGGGCACGGTATCCCTGCCGATCACCGCGGCCATCGCCAAAGAACGCGATCTGCTGCGCGCCGGTGACCTGGTCGGCTTTCTCGGCATCGGCAGTGGCCTGAACTGTCTGATGATGGCAATCCAATGGTAATTGATTCTCCGTTGTTTAAATCCGAATACCCCTTTAAAAGCAACTTTCTCGATCTGAACGGCCTGGCTTATCATTATCTTGACGAAGGCAAGGGCGATCCGGTTGTGATGCTCCACGGTAATCCAAGTTGGTCTTTCTATTATCGCAACCTGGCGCGCCAACTGAGCAAGCGTCATCGCGTCATTGTGCCTGACCATATCGGCTGCGGACTGTCAATGAAGCCGGCCGACTCCCTGTATCATTATCGCCTCAAACAGCGGGTTGATGATCTTGAGCGCTTGATTGATCATCTGCAGTTACCGGAAAAAATAACCCTGGTTCTTCATGACTGGGGGGGCATGATCGGCATGGCCTGGGCAATTCGCCACCCGCAGCGTCTAGCGCGACTGGTACTGATGAACACCGCTGCTTTTCATCTGCCGGACGGTAAAAAACTGCCACTGGCGCTAAAAATCTGTCGAGACACCCAGTTTGGAGCCTTTCTGGTGCAGGGTTTCAACCTCTTTGCCCGTGCTGCGGCCAAGGTCGGCTGCAAGCGCAATCCAATGCCCACCGAACTGCGTCAGTTTTATTGCAGCCCTTACGATAACTGGCAGCACCGGATTGCAACCTTGCGTTTTGTACAGGACATCCCTCTGCAGCCTGAGGACCCCAGCTATGCTCTGGTGAGCGAAGTCGAGCAAGGTCTGACACAATTCAAAAAGGTGCCGGTCTGTATTCTCTGGGGGGAAAAGGATTTTGTTTTTGATCAGCATTTTTTGCGTGAGTGGGAAAAACATTTTCCCCAGGCCGATGTCCATCATTTTGCTGATTGCGGTCATTACCTCCTGGAAGATGCTACGGAAGAGGTTATCCCGATCATCCGTGATTTTCTGCGCCAACACCCACTGGATAAACAACGCAAGACATCATGATTTCTGAACCCTTCGGTAATATCGCCGCCTACCTGCCCGCGATGGCCGGCCGCCAGCCGGACACGGTTGCCGTTTATTGCCCCGTCGGACGCTTCACGCTGCAGCAGAAATATGCCAGCTATACCTACGCCGAGCTTGAGCGTCAGAGTAATTGTATCGCAGCGGTTTTGATTAACCTGGACATTGGTCGCGGCGTTCGAACGGTGCTGATGGTGCCTCCTGGTCTGGAATTTTTTGCCCTGACCTTCGCCTTGTTCAAGGTCGGAGCTGTGCCGGTGCTGGTTGATCCCGGCATGGGGACAAAAAATCTGAAAACCTGCCTGGAAGAAGCGCAACCAACAGCCTTTATCGGTATCCCCAAGGCCCATTTGGCGCGGCGCCTGTTGGGTTGGGCACGGCGCACCCTGGCCGTGCGGCTGACCACCGGCCCACGCTTATGGTTTGATGAATATTCCCTGCCAAACCTCCTTGCCACAACAGACGAGCAGGTGACATGCCCACCGATTGACCCCGAACCTGATGAGACCGCCGCTATTCTTTTCACCAGCGGTAGCACCGGTGTCCCCAAAGGGGTGGTTTATACCCATCAGAATTTTATTGCCCAGGTACAAGCCCTTAAAAATATCTACCAGATTCAACCCGGAGAAATTGATCTGCCGACTTTTCCTCTTTTTGCCCTGTTCGCGCCGGCCCTGGGGATGACGGCAGTGATTCCGCAGATGGATTTCACTCGCCCGGGAGAAGTCGATCCACAAAAGATCATCAGCGCCATCAAGCGTTTTGAAGTGACAACCATGTTCGGTTCGCCGGCCTTGATCCGCCGGGTGGCGTTGTATGGTAACCAACATGGAATCAGCTTGCCGACCCTTAAGCGAGTGATCTCAGCCGGCGCCCCGGTAGCCGCGACGACGTTGGAGCAGTTCAGCCATTTGCTGCCTGAGAATGTGCGTATCTTTACCCCTTATGGGGCTACCGAAGCCCTGCCGGTCTGTTCGATTGATAGTGCGACCATTCTTGAGCAGACCCGCCAGCGAACTGATCAGGGGCGCGGGGTGTGCGTTGGCCGACCGGTTCCGGGGGTTGAGGTTGCTATCATTCCCATCAGTGATGAGGTGATAGATCAGTTTGACAGCAAATTATTACTTGCTGTCGACCAGATTGGCGAAATTATCGTTACCGGTCAACAGGTGACCCGTTCCTACTTCAACCAGGCAGAATCAACCCGGTTGGCGAAGATTGCCGATCCCATCAACCAGCGGTTTTTTCACCGCATGGGCGACCTTGGTTACCGTGACGATATGGGGCGAATCTGGTTCTGTGGGCGCAAGAGCCACCGCGTCATTAGTACTCAAGAGACCCTGTTTACCATCCCCTGCGAAGGGGTTTTCAATACCCATCCGCAGGTGTTTCGTACCGCTCTGGTTGGTGTAAAAATTGACGACAAGACGGTGCCGCTTATCTGTGTTGAACTCGAATCCGGAATCCCTCGCGCCCAGCACCAGCAGATTATTGACGATCTGCGCGCCATCGCCGCCAGATTCACGCATACGGCTCGGATCGAACGCTTTTTGATTCATCCTGCCTTTCCCGTTGATATCCGCCACAACGCCAAAATTTTCCGCGAAAAATTGGCGGTCTGGGCCCAGCAACAGGAGACATCATGATATTGGTCACCGGTGGCCGCGGCTTTCTTGGTGGTGCTATTGTCCGCCTGTTGAGGGAACAGGGTGAACATGTACGCTCTTTGGCGCGGCATCCCTCAGCGGCACTGGAGGACATCGGGGTCGAACAGTTTATTGGCGATTTGACTGACCAGGTTCTTGTTGATCAGGCGGTCAGCGGTTGTGATCTGGTCTATCATGTTGCGGCCAAGGCCGGTGTCTGGGGCCGCTACGAGGATTTTTACCGCAGCAATGTCAGCGGCACGCAGAACGTCATCACTGCCTGTCGCCAGGCCGGTGTGCTGCGGTTGGTCTATACCAGCTCGCCGAGTGTTGTTTTTGATGGTAACGATATGGAAGGGGTTGATGAAACGGTTCCTTATCCTGATAAATTTCACGCCTTTTACCCGCAAACCAAGGCCCTGGCCGAGCAGCTGGTGCTGGCTGCCAACGACGAGCAGTTGGCAACAGTAGCACTGCGCCCTCATCTGATCTGGGGGCCGGGAGACAATCATCTGGTCCCCCGGATTCTTGAACGTGGGAGTAAGGGACAGTTGCGCAAAGTTGGGGCGGGCAGTAAGCTGGTTGACAGCGTCTATATTACTAACGCCGCCCGTTCTCATCTGCAGGCGGCAGCGGCCCTGTCACCCGGGTCTGCGGTTGCCGGCAAGGCCTACTTTATCGCCAATAACGAACCCCTGCCCTTATGGGATCTGATCAACCGCATCCTCGCCGCCGGTAATCTTCCTCCGGTGACACGCACCATTTCCCCCCGGCTGGCTTATGCTGCCGGAGCAATCCTTGAGTTGATTTATCGTTCTTTCAATTTGCCCGGTGAACCACCTATGACCCGCTTTGTTGCCAAAGAGCTGGCAACTGCGCACTGGTTCGATCTATCAGCAGCAAAAAATGATTTTGGCTACTGTCCGGAAATCAGTGTTGAACAAGGTCTACAGCGTTTGGAATCCTGGCTGCAACAAGGGCATTTGCGTGAAGCCTGACATTTCCCGCTGGCAGATAGCTCCGGAAAATCTTCAGCTTGATCCCCATGAACTGCATCTGTGGCGCTTTCGTATCGATATTTCAGCCACAGCTGCCGGCGGCCTGCGCCAATGCCTGTCTGCCGATGAGATTAGCCGCGCTGAGCGCTTTATAAGATGGCAGCAGCAAATCAAATTTGTTGCCGCCCGCTACGGGTTGCGACGGATTCTTGCCGGTTATCTGCAGTGTTCACCTGCGTCCATTGTGCTTGCCTACAGTGAGCAGGGGAAACCTTCCCTCAATGAGAAACATCAGTCAGATATCAAGTTTAATCTGTCTCACTCGGGTGACTGGGCAACCCTTGCTGTAACAGCAGGTTCTGACGTCGGCGTTGATGTCGAAGGGGTTATCAACCGGAACCATCTGGAGCAGCTTGGTGACTATGCTTTTGATGACGCTGAGAAGAGATTGTTTGCTGATTATTCTGCTGCCCGCCAACGGCGTGGGTTTTATCGCTTGTGGACGGCTAAAGAGGCCAGGTTAAAAATGATCGGGGTTGGGCTCAGTGATTTGAGATCATCTTATTCTCCTGGCTTTTTGCATCTTTTCCCTGTTGCAAAAAAATATCTTGCTGCCCTTGCGGCTGATACTGATATCCACAAGATCAGTAGATACCATTGTTGGTTTGGAGAAGATCAATAGACGAAAAGCATCCCTTGCCATAGGATTCCCGACCCGCTGCTGAACAGATACCCCGTTTTTATGATAACCTTGACGCGTTGGTACACCTCATCCAGATGAGTTTGAGATGAAAAAACAGGTTCAAAGATTAACCGTTGCCATCATTCTTCTTGCGGGCTGGCTCAGTGCCTTTCTGGTGACCGGTCAATATGGGCGTTCATCACTCTATCTGTTGCTGCCGGTCTTTCTACTTGGCGCCGGAATGGGGTTGCTGCTCAAACTCACCAATATCCGCGCGACCGTATTGACTCTGGCGATAACCGCTTTAGCCTCTCTGGCGTTGCTTAATCAGTTTTTCCCCCAGCATATGCCGCGCCTCACTGCCCAAAAAACAACCAGCCCCGATCCTTATCTGATCAGCATTGAGGTTCCTGTTGCTGATCAACTGTCCGAATTCATGACTGAAAGGTTTCTGGAAAGTACAGCCCCTGTAATTATCCAACTGATTGCCCGTTTGCCGTCACCGGGCCGACAGATGCTGATCGTTGATAACCGCTTGTACGTGACCTTGTCTGATCTTGGTGCGATCTATTTAATTGATCAGATCAGCAGTGCGCACCCCACGGATAGGCCCATTCTCTATCATTCCGGTCTGGATCGTCCTTTCGGTTTGGCCGCCGGCAATGGTCGGTTATTTGTTGCTGAGCCGTATCAGGTGATTGAGCTGTTCGATCACAATCAGGATCTGCAGGTCGATGCAGAAAGGATCCTGCTTGATGGTTTGCCGGATGATGGTGGTCACTGGATGCGCGCGTTGACCAGTGACATTGATGGATTTCTTTTTCTTTCTATTGGTTCACGCTGTAATGCTTGCGAGGAGGAGGATCAGCGACGGGGGACCATTATGCGGATTGATCCCGATACCGGAGCTACGCGTGAATTGGCTCGTGGTTTGCGGAACAGCCTGGGGCTGGCTGTTGCTCCTGATACTGGCTTGTTATGGGGAACCGACATCAGTCGTGTATTGCAGGGACGAATCCCGCCAGCGGATGAGTTGAATCGCATCAGTGAGGGCGAGCATTATGGCTGGCCTTATTGCTATGGCCAACAGACTCCCGATCCACAATTAGGCTCAGCACAATTATGCCATGATAGCGTGCCGGCAACAGTTGATCTGCCTCCTTTGTGCCAACCCATGGGCTTAGCTTTCGGTAACCGATTAATGGCCCCTGTGGAGTATCAGAACAGTATCTATATATTATGCAGTGGCAGCGGTTATCGTTTATCACTTTCCGGCCCAAAAATTATTCGTTTTTCTTATCAGCAGGGAGCAATCATTGGTAACTCAAGCGATTTTCTCCGTGGTTGGAATACTGTGTGGGGGGCGCCGATTGCTTTGGCCGTGTCAGATCAGGGTGATCTGTATATCAGTGACGAAAAAACCCAAGCGATCTATCGTGTGCGCTGGCCTGAAACGGCGCATCAGGATGCGCAAACAGTTCGTTGATATGTTTCATCTTCGACTACCTTGTTTTAAACGGAAGGATTTTCTCCTTGACACTCCACGGTCTATTTGGTACTTCAATCTGCACGCCGGATCGGCACATATCGGCCCCGTCGCCAAGTGGTAAGGCAGAGGTCTGCAACACCTTTATCAGCAGTTCGAATCTGCTCGGGGCCTCCAATAATCCAGAAGTGCCAGCCTTTTTTACGGCTGGCACTTTTTTTTAGATCATTCTCCATGGAACTCCTTACTCCCCAGATCATTATCCTGACCATCACCTTCGGTGTGATCGCCGGTTTTCTTGCCGGCTTGCTGGGAATTGGTGGCGGGGTTGTTCTGGTGCCACTGTTTTTATGGCTGTTTCCGCTGGCCGGATTACCACCGGAACTGGTTGTCCACACGGCATTTGGTACCAGCCTTGCGATCATTCTGCCAACCGCTGTCATCAGCACCCTCGGGCATCGCAAACGTGGTAACATCCATGGTGAGATGGTCCTTTATCTTGCGCTAGGTGGCATCATTGGCGGTTTGCTCGGCGCCACCGTCGCGGCACTGGTGTCCGGCAGTATCCTCAAAATCTGTTTTGGTCTGTTACAGATTGTCATCAGCGTGCGTCTGCTTTTTTTCAAGCAGCCTTATCTGCCACCGGAATCTATTGATTGCGCGCGCCCCCGGCAGTTTGTTGCGGTTGGCTTTATCGGTGGGTCTTTTTCGGCTTTTTTTGGTATCGGTGGCGGGGTAATCACTGTTCCCTTGCTGCTGCTGCTATTGCATCTGCCGATGCGCCTGGCAGTTGGCAATTCAAGTGCCCTGATTGTCGTGTCATCTTTGGCAGCGGTGACAGGCTATATCTGGCATGGATTGCAACAGCCGCTTGTTGCTCCTTATTCTCTCGGTTACGTTAACTGGCTGGTGGTTCTCCTGGTGGCGCCGGTGACCATGATCTGTGCGCGCCTGGGCGTGCGCTTTGCCGGTAGAACCAGTCAGACCAGACTGATTCGGATTTTTGCCGTGGTGCTGTTGTCGATCGGGGTTAAAATCGTATTCAACCTTTAGCCGGATATTTGTTCACAGGAGGAGCCATGATTCGTCAGCCTGTTGTCGCCGGACTCTTTTATCCCGCCAGTGCCATTGAACTGACCCGTCAGTTGACATCTTTTATCGCAACTGTGGAGCAGCAACAGATAGCAACGGCGGTAGTGCTGCCCCATGCCGGTTATGTGTATTCGGGTGATGTGGCCGGCGCGGTGATTTCCCGCATCAAGGTACCGCAGCAAGTCATTCTGCTCGGCCCCAATCATCATGGCAGGGGAGAGCAAATGGCTGTCAGCGCTGTCGATGCCTGGGCGACCCCCCTGGGGGACGTCACTGTTGCGGCAGATTTACGCGCACATCTGCTTGTTGAAATACCGCAGTTGGTGCTGGATGACCGTGCCCATCAGCAGGAACATTCCCTTGAAGTGCTGCTGCCGTTTCTGCAACATGTACAACCACAACTGGAGATTGTTCCTGTCACCTTAAAGCATTCTGACTTTTCCCGGCTCTGTGATTTGGGCGCCGGAATTGCTCGGGCACTGAAAACCTGGAATCAGTCGGTGCTGCTGGTTGCCAGCAGTGATATGAATCATTTTTTACCGGCTGCAGAGAATGTCCGACTCGATTCTCTAGCTATCGATGCCATGACATCTTTTGATCCTCAGCGGCTGTATCGGGTGGTTGCTGAGCAACAAATCAGCATGTGTGGCGTTTTTGCTGTTGTTGCCGTGATGGAAGCGGCCAAAGCCCTGGGCGCACAAAACTGTGACCTGGTACGTTACAGCCATTCCGGTGAAAAAAGTGGCGATAACAGTCGGGTTGTGGGGTATGCTGGACTTTTAATAGATTAAGCTCCGGATTCTGAAGTCATTATCGTCAAGATGATGCCCTGGATTTTCTTCTGGATTCTAAATTCTGTCTTCTCAATTCAACGGCCTCGCTGCGTGCGGCGGGACAGTTTATTTAACCAAGGAGTTTCTATGTCTGAATTGCGTGTTCGTTTTGCTCCCAGTCCAACGGGATACCTGCATATCGGCGGTGCCAGAACCGCCTTGTTCAATTATCTGCTGGCTAAAAAAGAGCAGGGCACTTTTGTCTTGAGAATTGAAGATACCGATCTTGCGCGTTCAACCGAAGAATCGGTGCAGGCGATTCTCGATGCCATGGAATGGCTCGGTTTGCGCTGTGATGAAGGCCCCTATTATCAGACGGAGCGTTTTGGCCTTTATCAGCAAAAAGTCATGCAGTTGCTTAACGAAGGTAAGGCTTACCGTTGTTATTGTACCCCGGAAGAACTTGATGCCAAGCGCCAACTGGCCATGGAACAAGGGCGCAAACCCAAGTATGACGGCACCTGCCGTAAACGGATCGATCATCCTGACGCCCCCCATGTCATCCGTTTTAAATTGCCGAATCCTGAAGGTGAAACGGTTGTTGCTGATCAGATCAAAGGGGCAGTAACGTTTCGCCACGAAGAACTGGACGACCTGATCATCCAGCGTAGTGACGGTACTCCCACCTACAATTTTGTCGTGGTTGTTGATGATGCGGAAATGGGCATCACCCTGGTGATTCGTGGCGATGATCACCTCAATAACACACCGCGACAGATCCTGCTGTATCAGGCGTTAGGCTATCAGGTGCCACTGTTTGCCCATGTACCAATGATTCTCGGTTCTGACAAAAAGCGTTTATCCAAGCGCCACGGCGCTACCTCGGTCATGGCTTATAAAGAGCTTGGCTATCTACCGGAAGCGCTGGTCAACTACCTGGTGCGCCTGGGCTGGTCACTGGGGGATGAAGAGATCTTCAGCATGACCGATCTGATTGAAAAATTCAGTTTGGAAGGGGTAGGGCGCTCCGCTGGTGTGTTCAATCCGGAAAAACTGCTGTGGCTTAACAGTCATTACATCAAAACCGGCGATCCTGACCGTCTGGCTGACCTGTTGCTGCCGTTTCTGGCGGCGGCGGAGGTTAGTGTTGACGGCGGACCTGAGCTGGTTGAAGTCGTTAAAAGTCTGCAGGAACGTTCTGCCACCCTGGTCGAAATGGCTGCAGGAGCAGCTTTTTACTATCGGGATGAAGTGCTTTTTGATGAAGCGGCACAAGCTAAATTTATTACTGCAGAACACCAAAGCATGCTGATGACTGTACGGGAGGTGCTGGCGCAACAACGTGATTTTGACCATGACACAATCGAAAAAGCCTTCGCCAAGGTGATGGAAATCACCGGCCTGAAGTTTGGTAAGATTGGTCAGCCCCTGCGGGTTGTGCTGACCGGCGGTACGGCCAGTCCGGGCATCTACGACATTCTGCAGATTATCGGTAAGGAACGCGCAGTTAAAAGGCTGGAGCGAGCTATTGCTTTGATCAACAACTGCTGATTACGCTGTCGACACATATTGTTTATCTGGTTGTCTGTTTGACTCCAGTAAAGCAGAAAAGCGGATATGAATTCTGCGACTTCGTTTTGCTTTGGCGCAGAATGACGGCAGGCTGTCTTTCTTAACTGTATGACCAACGCCGATTAGCTCTGGCTGCGAACCCAGTCATCCAGCTGCTCAGAAATTTCTACCGGCAAATCGACAAACTTCATTCCCATACCTGCTTCAAAAGGAAGATGGCTACCAAAGGGGCGCTTCCAGACGACTTCACACAAACAGCGAACA
>NZ_JCBCBS010000129.1:0-1359 GCF_059864205.1 Pelovirga sp. | reverse complement strand
CTCACTGCTTACTGCTTACTGCTTACTGCTTACTGCTTACTGCTTACTGCTTACTGCTTACTGCTTACTGCTTACTGCTTACTGCTCACGGATCACTGCTTTCCCCACTCCCCACTCCCTGACTACAATTCCCCTGGTATCTTCGTGTGAGATGGGTTTTGTGTTCTATCTTCTACCCCAAAACAATGATAATATTCTGTTTTTTTAACTAATTAGCGCCACAATCTTGCGCTCTATTCTGAAAAGTCGTCACTCTCGCGAAAGCGGGAGTCCATGAATCTGAGCAACCCCCCTGGATACCCGCCCTCGCGGGTATGACGTGCATTGTCGTTAAATACAGCGGAAGATCAGTACTCATCAGATTTTTTTATGGACTGTCTCCGGATGGAAACGGCATTATGTTCATCCGGGGTTACCGGATGAAGACTACTTATCATACCGCAGGAGTTATCATCGTGCAGAGAATCGACCAGGTCATTCAGGCCAGTTGTATAAAACATGCGCAGCAGGTGGCATTTAAGCATAAAGTCAATGGCCAGTGGAAGGATGTTTCCTATGCCCGTTTCTGGGATAATGTCGAAAAACTGGCGGCAGGGTTGCAGCAACTCGACATCAAAGAGATGGCGCATGTAGCGATTCTTGCACCTTCGTCACCGCGCTGGGTCACTTCCTATCTGGCCATCCTCCATGCCGGCTGCGTTGCCGTACCGATTGACAAGGAACTTAAAGCAGCGGAACTGCGCCATATCCTCGCTGATTCCGATACCCAGGCGATCATTGTCGGCCAGGCACAGTTTGACACCTTGCTGGAAATCATTGATGACCTGCCCGACCTGAAGAGGATCATTCTCATCGACACCCCGATTGAAGAGATGGGGGATCAGAGCGATATCATTGAAACCATGCAGGAGCTTAAATCCCTGTGGCAGCTTCTGGTCGTCGACCTCAACATCACTCCGGAACGGCGCGAACCTCTTGAAATGGCCGCCGAGCAATTACGTCAACTGGTTACCAGCGTCCCAGAGACCAATGAGCCCTCTGAAAAAAAGAAAAAAAAGCGTCATTTTTTATCCGATACGGAGCTGATCCGCAATCGGTTACTTAAAGAAAAAAGGCTGTTTTCGTACAAAGCCATTTTTTCTGATGACCCCGTGGTTACCGGCAGCGCCACTGCTGATCAGCGCGCTGTCATCCTTTACACCTCAGGCACGACCGGTCGTTCCAAGGGGGCGATGCTCAGCCATCGTAATATTGTCAGCAACATTGAGGGCGCCCAGCTTCATTTTAAGCTCGACAACTCCATTGCTACCCTGTCTTTTCTGCCGATCAACCACGTGTTAGAACAGGTCTGCGGCATTA
>NZ_JCBCBS010000111.1:0-5839 GCF_059864205.1 Pelovirga sp. | reverse complement strand
ATCAACATCCCCCTCTATTTAAGTATGTACTCAATTTTGATTATTTCATCAGTGTTTATCTGCGTCCATCAGCGTTCATTTACTGCTTTTTTCAAAGCAGCATCCACACTTACCGGCGGTGTCCACCCCAGCACCTCCCGTGCCTTGGAAATATCCACCTGCAGATTACCGCATAAACGCTGGGCCATGGCCTGTTTGCCAAGCAGTTGCGCTCCGAGCTTGAGCACCGACATGGGCACCGAAATCAGGCGCGCTGGTTTGCCCATGGCCTCGCCAACGTGGCGCAGCAGATCCGTGGTGGAGAGGTCTTCACCATCGGCGACGAGAAAGGTCTGGTTGGCGGCGGCAGGGTGGTCGACGCAGGTGATAATGAAATCAACCAGGTTGTCGAGGGCGACCAGACTGCGTTCGTTGTGAATGGCGCCCAGCGGCAGAGGGATGCCTTTGCTGATCCAGCGCATCATGCTTTGGAAATTTCCTTTGACGCCGGGGCCATAGACCAAGGGCGGACGGATAATCACCACCTCTAGACCGGTTTCTTCCGCCAATCGCAGCAACCCATCTTCTGCCTCCTGCTTGGAAATGCCATAAGGGTCTTGCGGTTGGTGCGCATCCTGTTCGGTGAAAGGATGATTGGCGATCGTTTCTTCGCCGTTGACTTTAACGGTACTGAGGAAAATGAAGCGTTTGACGCAGGCGGCTGCAGCTTGCCGTGCCAGATTAAGGGTAGCATCAACATTGACACTGCGGAACTCGGCTAATGGATCACTGCTATTGTCTTTCATGATGTGAACACGAGCGGCGAGATGGACGACGGTGTCGATACCTTTGAGTGCTTCATCCCAGTGAGTATCTGGGCCGATGTCACCGACCACCACTGAATTATTAACGGATGATGGCTCGCGAACAGCACAGCGAAGATTACGCCCTTCCGCCAGCAAGCGGGAACAAAGTCCACGACCGACAAAACCTGTGGCGCCAGTGATTATGATTGTGGGCATAAGTTTCGCCTCAGTACTTAAGTACGGCTAATAGAACGCAGATAAAAACTGATTAACGCAGATAAAAATCAAGTGTTTTGGTTTTTAAACCCTCAGATTCATGCTTTTAATTATAAGCATTTATCTGTGTTCATCTGCGTTCAAAAAATTGCTTTTGCGGCTTTGTGTGAATATAACGAACTCTTTAATTATTTAAGAGCGTCCCCCATGAGGTGCTCAGCAATTAAGTACGGCTAATTGAACGCAGATAAAAGCTGATTAACGCAGATAAAAATCAAGTTTTTTGGTTTTTAAACCCTCAGATTCATGCTTTTATTCATGAGCGTTTATTTGTGTTCATCTGCGTTCAAAAAATGCTTTTGCGGCTTTGCGTGAACATAACGGACTATTTAACTATTTAAGAGCGTCCCTCATAACCCTCATAACCTGATGGCAACTGTCCAACATCAGATTGACGAGATAATCCCAGAATGCCTCCTGTTCCAGGGTTTCAGCAACGACCAACGGAGGCAAAAATCGTCGCATTTCCGACAAAAAATCCTTCCGGCAAGAAAGACTTGTCGACAGCAATTGATAACGCTCGGTTAATTGATTTAAGAAATCAGCTCGATCGAGTTGACGATCATCAACCTTGAGCAGCACCAGATCCGCCGATAAAACAATACCCTGCTGACTCAGCCAGGCAATATCCCACAGATCACGATTCTTCAAACGGTTTGGGCGCATGGCGAAGGCGACAATTTTGTCGGCAAAAATCTCTTCGCGACTCTGCGCCTGCACAATCAACCCCGAAGTGCCCATATCCACGCCATAATGATTACGCACCATCACGGGTTTGCGATCATGGCTGCCAAGCGCACAAATATCGATATTGATGCGCTGTGCCTGCAGCTGTTTACGTTCTGGGCGTGTTGTCATCCTCAGTTTCCAGGTAGCGACATTGCCCTCTTCGCGAACCGGCTCACTCACAGTGACCGGCAAACCGTATTTCATCTCCAGCCTTTTGACCAGAACCGATCCCAATTCAGCCAGGTCGTCCTTAACAAAATTGGCTCCACCGTTAAAATCCAGATCCTCACTTAAACGAGATGAGCCGTAACAGGTACGCAAACAGGTACCACCGATAAACGTCAGTTGGTGCAAAAATCCGGCTTTGCTCATCTCCCGCAAAATATCGTGATGGAGCAGTTCTTTTTCCACCACAACCCGCAACGGAGCAAACTGGGGGCTATTGCGCAGTGCTTCATCCACCAGTTGATCAAACAAGCTCATCGGCTAAACTCCAATCCACCAGATCAGTACTGCGACGTGTCAGGTTCATGTCATGTAGCGCCAGGGCAACAGAAGCACACCACAAGTGCCGATCAGGATCATAATGTAACTGGTCGGCAACATCGGCGGGTCTGCGTTTGGTGTGGACAAACTCAATGTGCCCAAAACGCCCGCAATTGACAATATGGCTACGCCCTGCGGACATCAGAGTAATCCAGTTCAGTGGAATCTGGGAAATCACTCCGGCATCACTTAAAACCGTCTCTAGGCTTATATAGTTAAAGGTGTCGGCGCGCAGCTTTGCAGCGACATGAAACAACACCAGACCTGCGGGATAATTCACCCGTGGATACAGATAAATGCCCTTGCAAACGCGCTGCAGTACCCCGGTCTTATGTGCCCGGCTGAGCAACGCCTTGAATGCACCTGAAGTTAATCCAGGAAGTGATGCACGCAAATCGGCAGGGGTAAAAAGATAAGATGTCTCATCGGCAAGCATGTCGAGAGTTTGACTGAGTTGCCTTAAAGGCTGCATACAGATTCACCTGGTATACATTTAGTTACATTTAGTGTCACCTGATGTATACCATCCCATTCCGGAGAATTCAATTGGAGAGATATTTATCTTAAGGTGTCATCATCGGTAACAAAGTAGCCGCCCTGAGGCGAGACGCCAAGGCGCGAAGACAGGCTAACATTGAACGCGGATCAACACGGATTAACACAGATAAAAAACAAATGCTTTGGATTTTAGAACCTCAGATTCACGCTTTTATTCATCAGCGTTTATCTGTGTTCATCAGCGTTCAAAAAAATGCTTTTGTGACTTTGCGTGAATATAACGGACTGAGTGCTGAGTGCTGAGTTTTCAGTCCTCAGCACTATCCTTTCTCAGTACTCAGTACTATATTTTCTTTTTTTTCCGGTTATGGATGCGAACTCAGTTTCAGAGGGGATCACGGAAAAACCTTCGGCATCCGCTGCATCGCGCAGCCGCTGATCGAGGCAGACAAAAACCGCCCCCTGTGGTTTATTTTCACACCAAACCAGAGCAGCGGCCAACTGCAAAGAATCGGCTGCAGACAGGGGGTGTCTCCTGAGCAGGAGTCGCGCCGTATCGCGAACCTCATTAGATGGAGCCATTTCGTTCCAGTTTTCTGCTGCCGCATCGAGCTGTTCGCGGACTTTCCTCTCTTCGTCGTGACTGATTTTCCCGGTTCGACGCGCTTTTGCAACAGCCGAGGTGCACTCAACCGATGTCCCCCACCAAACGATCATAGCCCTGTCTTCTGCGAACATCCGGCGTGCTGTGGCCGAAAACCCCTCCTCCACCAACAACGGGATAATCGCACAACTATCCCAAAATCTCACCTCTCATCCCTCTCTTCAATCAGCGACGTACGTACCGCCCCCTGTGGGTCGACAGGCCCCTCTTGTGTCCAAAAGTCAGCCTGGAAGCCTTTGCCCGCCCGTGCCAGGCCGGCGGCTTCGAGCTTCGCCATGTTCGTACCTTCGCCGGCCTCGTCGCGTTGCAACGGGACGATCTTTGCGAATGGACGGCCACGATCCGTCACCAGGATCTCCTCGCCCGATTTGACCTTTCTGAAATATCCACTTGGAGACTTTTTCAGTTCGCTCACCGATGCGCTTTCCATAATGCTCACCTCCTTGCATTAAGGACTACTATGGTCTTATCAAAAAGACCTGTCAACATCTCTTTTTTAGGGAATGTTAGTACCAAGATCAGAGTGTTCTGTGAAAGAAATTAGCCGGCCTTCTTTCGCTCTTTCCGGTTCTTGTCGCTTTGCGTGACACCAAAATCATCTCACGCCCGTTCGCTGCCGCTCACTCAAGGCGCCAAGGCGCGAAGAAGACCGGAAATCAGGGCTTTTTGGTTTTAACCCAAAAAAGATTTACAGGCATGTCTGGCTTTCCTTTGCGACTTTGCGGCTTTGCGTGACCAAAAGCATCTCACGCCCGTTCGCTGACGCTCACTCAAGAGCCATCTTGCGCAACAGACCTGGTAATGCTAGTATTACCAGCAAAGGAGGCTTATCATGGCGACGGCAACCAGTAAACTCACATCCAAATATCAAGCGACCATCCCGGAACCGGTGCGTAAAGTTCTTCAGTTAAAAGCGGGGGATGCCATAACTTTTGACATTGAGGACAACCAGATTCGCCTCAGAAAAGCGCGCCCCATAGACCTCCACTTTACCAAGGCACTCGAACAAACCCTCAGTGAATGGGAATCGGCCACAGATGAGGAGTCATATCGTGACCTTTAATGCCTTTGATATTGTTGTTGTACCCTTTCCATTCACCGACAAAGCCACAAGCAAACGCAGACCTGCACTGATTCTATCCGACGCAGAAGCGTTTAATCTGCAGGCCGGTCATACGGTTATGGCGATGATCACCAGTGCAAAAAATTCAGCTTGGCCGCTGGATATCGATATCCAGGACTTGGATTCAGCAGGTTTGCCCACACCTTCTATTATTCGCATGAAATTATTCACCCTGGATGAAAAACTGATTATAAGAAAAGCGGGGCAACTTGCCAAACCCGATCAGAAAAAAGTCATAAAAGCGCTTCGCCTGCTTCTTCCCTTTGTGTGATGAGCGCCGATGGCGCTTGTTGAAAGTTGAAGGTTGAAAGCTGAAAAAAACCTCCTCAACACTCAACGGCGCTACGCGCCTATCAACAGGCATCTCCGGTGCCGCCTCAAACCTCAACAGCCCCACCCGTACCAATCTGCTGTTCGAAATAGTTGCGAATGTCTTCCTTGCTCAACTGACTGACCGGTTCAAGGTGGTCAATGGAATCATCTTCAATGTCATCAATATAGGTCAGCGCGATACAGAACAGCTTCATGGTCAGCCCCGGCACAACCTGCCTGGCACAAGAAAAAAGCTCTGGTATGCCCATGACCTTGTTCGCTATAAAGAAAAGATCATAGTAATCACGATATTTTGCCCGCAGAAAAAGAACATGAACCTTCATCGCGGCAATTGATTCGAGGGTGGCGATATTCAAAGGTTGCGGCGCAGCCGGCTGCAGAAAAGTCCAACGGGCATTATAAAACGTTACTTTAACCCCGTTGATCAGCACATCCAGTTGCTCATCACTTTCATTCAAAATTTTCAGTGAATCGAAAGTACCGCAATAAGCTAAAATAATCTGCCGATCAAAGGTGTCAGCAAAAGTATAAAAGTCGAGATCCTCACTTTTCCGGTGCCCCAGATAAAGTGCCAGCGCCGAACCACCGACCAGGCTGAAGTCCTTTAGAAATGGCGCTGACTCAGCAAACCGGTAGAGAAGGTTCCTGGTATTATCCTGCAAGCAGTCGAAGTTTTTCGGCTCGCACACTGGGCCCATCGGCAAAATCCCTCGCTTCAACATTCATCTTCAAAAAGGTTCGGGCGATGAAATAATTCAATTTTTTAAAGCGCGTATCATTCTTCAGGCGATCCTGCCAGATCATCATGATCTCACGCTTGCCGAACAAAGCAAACAGGGCATGAAGATCAATCAGATCTCCATATTTCAGGATTGTCTCAATCAA
>NZ_JCBCBS010000085.1:0-2688 GCF_059864205.1 Pelovirga sp. | reverse complement strand
CTGATGATCAGGGGCTGCTCCTCCGCTTCGTCCAGTTCAGCTACCACCTGATGGGTGGTGGAGGTGCCGCCCAATACGAGGATCATTCACGTTCTCCGTATTTGGCAGTGTAACCGCGCGGCGTGACCAGCTTGCCGTTTTTAAGGATGGTGCGGGTACTGCCGACCATAACCAGGGTGCTCATGTCGATGTTTTCCAGATCAAGCTGACTTAAGTAGCCGGTCCAGGTGTGTTCCCCCTCCCGGTAACAGTGGCGCACGAAACCACAGGCGAGGTCACCGCGCTCCGCCATGAAGCGCTGCACCGTGTGGACGAGCTGGCTGGTACGCTTTTTACTGCGCGGGTTGTAGATGGCGCAGACGAAGTCACCGCTGTTGACCGCCTCGATGCGCTTCCGGATCAGTTCCCAGGGGGTAAGCAGGTCGGACATGGAGATGATGGCCAGATCGTCGGCGATGGGGGCACCCAGGCGCGCCGAGGCGGCCATGGCGGCGGTAATGCCGGGGATCACTTCAATGGCATCGGGGGCGTGGGCCAACTCGAAAACCAGCGAGGCCAGGGAGTACAGCGACGCATCACCGCCACAAACCAGAGCAACGCGCTGCCCCTGTTCCATGGCAGCCAGGGCCTTCTTCACCCGCTCCTTCTCACCGGTCATGCCGTTGCTGAAGACCTGGGCGGTTGCGGGGATCAGATGCTCTATCTGCTCCAGATAGGGTTTATAACCACAGACGTAGTCGGCGCTTGAGATGGCGTGACCGGCGGCGGGAGCCATGTAGGCCTCCGATCCGGGGCCGGTTCCAACCACAAACAGAATTCCATCAGGCATGAATGAGTCCTTCCCGGGCGATGGCGATGGTGACAGAATCGATAACGGTGCGCGGCAACAACAGGCGCGGGTTGACGGCTGCCAGCAGGGCCGAGGGCTCGGCCACACCGGGAATCCCCAGATGGCGCATGGGGCCGTCGTGAACAGTAAAATGATAGAGGGAGTTCTCATAGGCGCTGCGGGGCAGAAAGCGCAGATAAAGCCCCAGCTCCACGATCGCATCCAGTAGACCCGCTTCATCCTTCTTGATCCAGGCCGAAGTTACCAGCCGCAGTTGATCAGTCGTAATCCCCGCCTGTTCACAGCCACAACGGATAGCGTGCAGAATCGCCGCTTTGGAGGTGCCGCGACGGCAGCCGATCCCCAGCACATGACAGCGGTTGGCCTCGGTAGCGGTGGTGATGACCGGGGTTGCACCGGTGATAGACGCCACAGCGTGGGCAAGATGGTTGGCACCCCCTTCGTGACCGGAAAGGGTACTGATGGCGAAGCGTCCCACCTCGTCACAGGTGACCACGGCAGGGTCCTGGTATTTGGACTGCAGGTGGGGGGCGATCATACGGGTGACGATCCCCTGGGCCATGACTGCGACAATCCCGCGCTTGCTGCCGCCCATCAACATGGCGAACTGGTCGGCGAGGGAATCGTAGGGGCCGGCATCATATGCCGTGGCCATTCTTCGAGGCAGATGGAGACGACCGCCCAGTCCGACGCTGATTTCGGCCGCCAGCCGCGCCCCGGCCCCGGTGACAGCGATCACTGCAACTTCAGGGGCGGGTGCCATGGCTGAATTCCCGGTCATAGAGTTTTGAATAAGCGCCGATGGCACCCAAAGGCTTGCCGATAATCACCACAGCGTGTTTGTTGACACCACTCTCGGCAATCTGTCCGGCCATGTCTGCCAGGGTACCGCGCCGCATCAGCTCATCGGGCCAGCTGGCGCGATAGACCATGGCTACGGGGGTTTGCGGACTCCAGCCCTGATCGAGAAACTTTCGGGCAATCTCGCCGAAGCGATCCACCGAAAGGTAGAAACAGAAGGTGCCGCCATGGCAGGCCAGGCGCGCCACCTCTTCATCCTCGGGCACCGGCGTGCGCCCGGCAATCCGGCTGATAACCAGGGTCTGGGACTGTTCCGGCGCGGTCAACTCGGTGCGCAGGGCGGCGGCCGCCGCGAACACCGCCGTGACACCGGGAATGACCGAATAGGCAATATCCCGTTGGTCGAGCTCGGCCATCTGCTCCTGAATGGCACCATAAAGGGAGGGATCGCCGGTATGCAGACGCGCCACGCTGTGCCCCTCGCCGGTGGCCGCCACCATGACGGCAATAATCTGCTCCAGATTCATGGAGGCGGAGTTGTGAATAGCAGCACCGGCAATGCAGTGATCAAGGATTTCCGGAGCCACCAGACTGCCGGCGTAGATAACCGTCCGGCAGCGCTTGATGGCGTTGATTCCTTTAAGGGTGATCAGCTCCGGATCGCCGGGTCCGGCGCCGATAAAATAGACCTGAGGACGTTGACTGTTATCCATCATATTAATGTTCCTTCTCTTTTTTTATTCCCACCACACAACTCAAGGGATCTACAGGGATGACAGCTTTCCAGGTTACGGGGACGATCTTTTGATTATCAAGGCTGAGGTTACTCATAACCCAGAGGTCAAAGTGCTCAAGAAGTAAACTGTAGCGCTCCAGGATTGAACGGGGGGTGTGGCTGCCGTCACACAGCAATAAAAAACGTTCACTGTCCATGAGCCCCGCAATGTCCAGGTCTTGACGTCCGTGAGCAGAAAAGAATCGGGCGTCCTGCCAGGGTTCGGCGATAGCGGCAAAGGCGGTCTGGACGACACTGACAC
>NZ_JCBCBS010000066.1:0-2318 GCF_059864205.1 Pelovirga sp. | reverse complement strand
GCCGTGCCCGATTGTCGTGCCGTGCCCGATTGTCGTGCCGTGTCCGATTGTCGTGGTGCCCCCGATGGTCGTGATACATCGAAAAACAGGGCGCAATGAATTGCGCCCCTACGGTTGGAACCATCATATTGGGGGTATGTTTTCTGCAAAAATAATCCGGATATGTTATGCTTCCGCCTTTGCCAACAGCGACTTTTCGATCAGAATAATGATCAATATTTTTACGGAGGATTGAACCAAGATGAGCAAGAAAGTCAACAAAGAACAAGGTCAGATTTCCATTCACACCGAGAATATTTTCCCCATCATCAAAAAATGGCTCTACAGCGACAAGGATATCTTCCTGCGTGAGCTGATTTCCAACGCGGTGGATGCCATTCACAAGCTGCAGAACGTCAACCTGCTGGAAGGCTTGCAGCTTTCTGACGAATACCAGGTCAATATCCACATTGACAAGGATGCCGGTACCTTGAGCGTTTCCGACAACGGCATCGGCATGACCGCCGATGAGGTGCGCAAGTATATCAACCAGGTGGCGTTTTCCTCAGCTGAGGACTTTGTCGAAAAGTTCAAGGACCTCGAAGATAAAAACCAGATCATCGGTCATTTCGGCCTGGGTTTTTATTCCAGTTTCATGGTGGCCGAGACGGTGGAAATCCGCACCCTGTCCTATCAGAACGAGGCGAAGGGGGTACACTGGAAATGTGAAGGGACGACCAGTTACGTCATCGAGGAAATCGACAAGGACAAGCGCGGCACCGAGGTTATCCTCCATCTGAATGATGATGAAAAGGAATTCCTTGAGCCCCATAAAGTGCGTGAACTGATCAAGAAATATTGTAACTTCCTGCCGGTCTCCATTTGCCTCGAAGGGGAAGAGGTCAATGACAAAAACCCCCTGTGGACCAGGGCCGCAACGGAGATCAGTGAGGATGAGTACAAGGAGTTTTACCGCAAGCTCTACCCCATGTCGGATGATCCCTTGTTCTGGATCCATCTGAACATTGATTTTCCTTTTAACCTCAAGGGGATTCTCTACTTCCCGCGTCTGACCAATGAATTTGACGTCAGCCGCAGCCACATCAACCTGTTCTGTAACCAGGTGTTCGTCTCCGATAGCACGCCGGAGCTGATTCCGGAGTTTCTGACGCCGTTGCAGGGCACCCTGGATGCTCCCGATCTGCCGTTGAACGTTTCACGCAGCTACCTGCAGAACGACCCGCAGGTACGTAAAATCCGTGAGGTGATCAGCGGTCGCGTGGCTGCAAAGATTGTCGACCTGGCGAAAAAGGATCATGAGGTGTTCGTACCGATCTGGGAGGATATCCATTCCTTTGTCAAATACGGCATGATGCGCGAGGACAAGTTTTACGACAAGGTCAAGGATCAGGTGATTTACCGTTCCACCGGCGAGGAGCGTTACACCACCCTGCCGGCGTATCTTGAGCGCGGCAAGGAAAAGCACGAAAACAAGGTCTATTACGCCAATGATGAGGGCGCTCAGGCAACCTATCTGAGGCTGTTCAAATCGCAAGGGTTGGAGGCACTGATCCTCGATGCGATGATCGATAATCATTTCATCCAGTTTCTTGAGTCGAAGAACAAGGATCTCAAGTTCGAGCGGGTCGATTCCGATATCACCGAAAATCTGCTGGAACACGATGCTTCGAAAAAGATTGTCACTGGTGACGACAATCAGACCAAGGAAGAGAAGATCGAAAAGATTTTCAAGGATCATCTCGACATCAAGGGCTTGCACATTCGCGTTGAGACCCTCAAAGACGAATCGGTGCCGGGAATGATTCTGCTCAACGAGCAGCAGCGCCGTTTTAAGGAAATGACGCGGATGATGGGGCAGGGCAAGGAAATGCCCGACCTGTTTGCCGACCACACCCTGATGGTCAACACCGCCAGCCCGGCTATTGCCAAGGTGCTGGCCTTGCAGGATGTCGGCGACACGGACACTGCCAACATGCTCATCGACCAGATTTACGACCTCGCCATGCTCTCCCATCAAGCCATCAGCAAAGAACGCATGGCCGGTTTTATGGAGCGTAGTGGGAAGCTCCTTGGAATGATCTGATTGGTGGGGAGTGGGTAATGGGGAATAGGTAGTAGGGACAGGGGGGGGGACATGGAAAAGGGCCATGAAAAATTGGAAGCTTGGAAGCTGTCAATGCGTTTGGTTAAAGCTATATACGACATGACTGCACATTTTCCAATTGAAGAGCGGTTTGGGTTGTCTCAGCAGATGCGCCGGGCAGCGATTTCTATACCATCAAATATTGCGGAGGGGGCTGCCAGGTATGGTAGTAAAG
>NZ_JCBCBS010000055.1:0-2506 GCF_059864205.1 Pelovirga sp. | reverse complement strand
CGCAAGCGGCGCGCCAGGGAGGGACTTTTCCCCTGGGTGGAGACGGAGATCACCAACCCGGCGTCTTCGTCCATATGCACGGCGGGCAGGTGGAAGTCGCACAGCCGGGGATCATCGGCAACATTGACGGGTACCCGCAGTTCTTTGGCTCGCGTTGCCAGGGCGGCGTTGCGCTCGCGGTTGTCGGTACACAGAAAAGCATAGTCGCAGTGATTGAGGTCGTCCTCACAGGCTTCCCGCTCGACGATGTCGATGGTTCCGGCAACGGCCAGGTCGTGCAGATGATCGTCAATGCGCGGGGCGATGACTTTGATGTGCGGCTCCATGGGCAGCAGGCACCCTATCTTGCGGGCAGCCACCTTGCCGCCGCCGACAAACAGCAGCCGTTTGGCGTTGATATGGATCAAAAAGGGATAGTAGACAAGTTTCACAGCAATCCTTCCAGCATGGCATCGATGTCGCAGTGTTGTTCCAGGGTGTGGGCGAGCAGATCGAGCTGACGCTCCTTTTCACTCTGATAATCCACCACCGGCAGGGGCAGTCGCAACAAGTCGGCCAGAGCCCGTAGATTGGTGGCGCTGTCAAAAAGTCCGTGCAGGTAGGTGCCGAAAATGCGCCGGGAGCCATCCCACAGGCACAGGTCACCGGTGCTGAGCTGTTCCACGCCGCTGCCGACACAGGAGCGCCCGACGTGTATTTCGTAGCCGCTGAGGGTTTGCCCCTGCCAGCGGCCAACGCCCGCCCAGGTTCCCTTGTGCAGGGTTTTCTCCCGCGCCATGACCGTGGTCAGAGGCAGCAATCCCAATCCCCGGGCTGTCCCCGGCTGCCCCTCAACGCCATGGGGATCTTCCAGCTGTTCACCCAGCATCTGCAAACCACCGCAGATGCCCATGATGGGGACGCGTCCTGCCAGCGCCTGCAAGGAAGTAGCAAACCCTGAGCGCTGCAGAAAGTCCAGATCGTGGATGCTGTGCTTGCTGCCGGGCAGGATAATCAGATCGCACTCCGCCAGTTCCGCCGGATTGTGCAGATAGGTAAGGCGTACCTGCGCCATGGCTTTTAAGGGGGCGAAGTCGGAGAAGTTGCTGATATGGGGCAGTCGCACCACACCAACGCGCAACGAGGCATCCCCCTTGTCGGTGTCCGACGCCAGATCCTGAGAATCCTCTTCTTCCAGGCTCAGGTGCAGCCAGGGGATAATCCCCTGTATCGGCACCGGCACCAGATCGGCAAACATCTTGATTCCCGGTTGCAGCAGGCTGACATCGCCCCGGAACTTGTTGATGAGAAAACCGTGGATCAGCGATCTGGCAGCTTCGGGCACCAGGTCGTAGGTGCCCTTGAGCCAGGCGAAAACCCCGCCCCGGTCGATATCCCCCACCACGAACACCCGCGCCTCGGCGTATTGCGCCATCCGCATGTTGACGATGTCGGTATCCTGCAGGTTGATTTCCGCCGGACTGCCTGCCCCTTCCAGAACCATGAAGTCATATTCGCGGCCCAGGGAATCGTAGGCAGCGCTGGCGATAGCAAGATTTTCACTGGAGAGGGTGTAATATTCGCGGGCACTGTAGGTTCCCGTCACGCGCCCCAGGCGTACCAGTTGCGAGCGGGATTGCCCCTGGGGTTTGAGGAGGATCGGATTCATGCGCACGTCGGGTTCTGTCCCCGCCGCTTCAGCCTGCAGAATCTGGGCGCGCCCCATCTCCAGTCCATCGGCGGTCACCCCGGCATTCAGGGCCATGTTCTGGGACTTAAAGGGCGCCACCCGCACTCCCCGTTGATGCAGCAGACGGCAGAACCCGGCCGTGATCAGACTCTTGCCCACGCCCGATCCGGTGCCCTGAAACATGATAGATGGCACTTTGCGTTTGTTTGGGGTATTCTGCAAAACCTTTTTCACTCCTATTGACATGAGGTGCTAGCCAATGACGTCAACAATGATCTGCGGTGTCGGTCTGGGTCCCGGTGACCCGGAACTGGTCACCATGAAAGCCGTACGTGCCATGGAACAGGCCGATCTCGTGATCGTGCCCCAGTCCGATGTGACCGGGCGCAGTATTGCCGCCGATATCGTCGCCCACTATGTTCCCGCCGAAAAAATCCATATGTATCACTTTCCCATGACCGGCAACAGGGCTGATCTGGATATCCGCTACAGCGCACTGGCGGGTGAAATGGCTCGCTGGGCCAATGAAGGAAAGCGCATCTGCTACGTGACCATTGGTGATACCCCGGTTTACAGCACCTTTAACTATCTGCGTGACAAGCTGCTGGAGCAGGGGATCGTCACGCAGATGGTGCCGGGAATTTCGGCCTTTTCGGCGGCCGCCAACGCCCGGAGCTTGCCACTGTGCGAAAAGGACGGCTCCTTCTGCGTCATCGAAATGCCTGAATCAGTGGCTGAACTGTCCCCTTTGCTTGAGCGCTTCACCTCGGTTGTGCTGATGAAGGTGCATAAGCGACTCCCCGCCCTGTGTGCGTTCGTGCGTCAGGCCGACCTGGC
>NZ_JCBCBS010000051.1:0-8774 GCF_059864205.1 Pelovirga sp. | reverse complement strand
CTCGCGGAAGTCAAGCTCGACTTGATCGGGGTGATTGCCGACGCTCTGGGGACGGATGAATTTGATCTGGTGATACTGAATAGTGCGCCGATCAGTCTGGTGGGACGGATTTTGCGTCACCGTCGGGTTCTGGTGGATAAGAATCCCTACCAGCGGCATCTGTTTGAATCCCTGATGAATCGCAAGTTTTTTGATTTCAAACGCAAGGAAGAGGCTCTCTTGAGGCAAAGGTTTGGATGATGGTCGATGATATTCTGATGATGAAAAAGCTCGCTTCTCTCTTGGACTATCGGCAGCAGTTGCAAGAGTATAGCGCGACGACCGTAAGGCAATACCGTGCCGACTGGAAAGTGCAGCGTATTGTTGAGCGCACATTGCAGATGATGATCGAACTTTGTACGGATATCGCCAGCCATCTGATTGCGGATTTGGGTTTGCGCACACCTCAGACCTATGCAGAAACCTTTCGTATTTTGGGAGAAAACGGTATCCTTTCCCCCGAACAGACTCAGGTTATGGAAAAAATGGCAAAATTCAGAAATATTGTTGTTCATCAATATGAAACGGTTGATGCAGAGATTGTCGTATTGATATTAAATAAGCATCTGGCTGATTTTGATTCTTTCAGTAGCGCTATGAGAGAGCAATTGAGGCAATCTTCATCTGATGCGTGTGAGGAATGATTACGACAAAAAAGCGACAAAAATGGGGGACATTCTATATTGTCCCTCCCCAGTTTTGCGAGTATAGCGAGCGACTAAAAATAGAGGAAAGCTATCGTGCCACCTGAAGTCATTTTTTTTCTTATAATTTCCTTCATTCTCGGCGCTGTCGTCGGCTCTTTCCTCAATGTCTGCATCTATCGGATCCCGGCCGAAAAATCGATTGTTTCGCCGCCGTCTTCCTGCCCGGCCTGTGGTCACCAGATCCGCTGGTTTGAGAATATTCCGATTGTCAGTTACCTGCTGCTGCGTGGCCATTGTTCTGCCTGCCGGATAAAAATTTCACCACGCTATCCGGCAGTGGAGGCGCTGACCGGTGTGCTCTTTGCGCTGACGTTTTATTCTTTCGGTTTCTCGGCAGCCACCATTGTCTATCTGATTTTTGTTGCCGCCCTGGTGGTGATTACCTTTATTGATCTGGATCATCAGATTATTCCCGATGTCATCAGTCTGCCGGGGATTCTGGTCGGGTTTGCCGGCTCTTTTTTTGTCCCGTGGGTGACCTGGTACAGTTCCATTATAGGCATTCTGCTGGGCGGAGGTTCGTTGCTGGCTGTCGCCTGGGGGTACGAAAAACTGACGGGACGTGAGGGGATGGGGGGCGGTGACATCAAGCTGCTGGCCATGTTCGGGGCTTTTCTCGGCTGGCAGGCGGTGTTTCCGGTCATTTTTCTGGCGTCGTTGGCCGGCACCCTGGTTGGCGTGCCGTTCATGCTGGCGCAAAAAGGTGATACCAGGCTGGCGATCCCCTTCGGTCCCTTTCTGGCGTTGGCAGCTATGATTTATCTGTTTTGGGGGCAGATGCTGATTGGCTGGTACCTTGGCCTGCTTGGCTGAGGATTTTTAAATTTTTTTATTGGTTTAGTCTAAAACTTCTTGACAATATCTGTCCCGGACCTATAATTATGCACAATTTGTACATTTGATAAATCAAGTTCAAGGGGGTTAAGGGTTAAATAATATGGTCCGGAATCGCGTCAAGGAAGTTCGTGAATCCTTATTGATCAGCAAGGCCGAACTGGCTCGTAAGGCTGATGTCTCGCCCTTGACGATTACCCGGATTGAACGCGGCAGTCCTTGTCGTATGGAAACCATGCGTAAAATTATTCTGGCGCTGGGATACAAGCTTTCAGATAAAACCAAGGTTTTTCCGAATACGTAGGTTTGATTCAGGTTAATGTTAATTTATGTGGCGCGCCTTTTTTTTGGGGATTCTCTTTTCGACTGGATAAAACATGTTCGCATCGAAAAAAGATATTGTCGGTATTGATATCGGCACAAGTGCAGTAAAGATGGTGCGCCTGCGTGAGGCGCGTGGAACTTTTCATCTCCAGAATATCGGCATTATGCCGCTGGAGCCGGAAACAATCATTGATAACGCCATTATGGACTCTCCGGCGATTGTCAACGCTATTCAGAATATGCTTGCGTCGATGAAGATAAAGACCAAGCTGGTTGCCACTTCGGTTTCCGGCCACTCGGTTATTATCCGCAAAATTAATCTGCCGATGATGACTGAATCTGAGTTGGAAGCATCAATCCAATGGGAAGCTGAGCAATATATTCCCTTCGATGTGTCCGAGGTTAATATCGACTTTCATATCATCGGGGCCGACTCGAAAGATCCTTCCCAGATGGGTGTTATTTTGGTGGCGGCTAAAAAAGATTTCGTTAATGACCACTCTGCGGTGTTTGCCGAAGCCGGAATGACACCAGTGGTGATGGACGTCGACTGCTTTGCTGTGGAGAACATGTTCAATTACAACTATGGTTTCGTCGACGGGGAAGTTGTCGCTCTGATAGACCTTGGTGCCAGTGCTACAAGCGTCAATGTCATGCGTGGCAGCAATTCAGTCTTTACCCGCGATATTCAGACCGGTGGCAATCTGCTCAGTCAGGAGTTGCAAAAGCGTCTTGGTGTGAGCAGTGAAGATGCTGAGCGCATTAAACTGGGTGAACGGAATGTCGGCGACCTAACAGTTGACGCCATTGAGGGTGTTCTTGGTGATGCAACGGAAAATCTGGTTCAAGAGGTGCAGCGCTCCCTCGATTTCTTTTCGGCAGCCTCCGGTGAAGAACGCATCGGCAAGGTCTATCTGACCGGTGGGGTCGCAGCGTCAGAGCGTGTTCAACATATCCTGGCACAACGCCTTGATATCGAAGTGGAACGAATTGACCCCTTCCGCAATATCGCCATCAATGAAAAACAGTTTGATCGAGAATATCTCAATGCCATTGGTCCGATGTTTTCAGTGGCGACCGGGTTGGCAATGAGGAAGGCGGGTGACAAATGATAAGGATCAACCTTCTTCCGATAAGAGCGGCGCAAAAGAAGGAAAAGCTGCGCTCCCAGGTTGTTATCCTGGTGCTGTCTCTGGTGCTGGTAAGCCTGGCTTGCGGTGCTGTCTATGTGCAGCAGCAACAAACCAATGAGAACTTGCAACAAGACATTGCCGATATCAATCGCCGTAATGCCGAGTTGCAAAAACGCATTGGTGAAGTTCGTGATTACGAAAAAAGAAAAGCTGATCTCGAACAAAAACTCGAAGTCCTTGCCAAACTTAAAAGTGACAAGACCGGCCCGGTACGGTTGCTCGACGACCTCAGTAATGCGCTACCTGACGAACTGTGGTTGACCGGTTTTGCCGAACAGAACGGCAGTATTGACCTGGCTGGTATTGCCGACACCGAGCAAACAGTGGCTCTTTTTATGCAGCAACTGGAAAGCTCAGGTCATTACAGTGGCGTCGAATTGACGGTTACCGAACAGACCACGGTCGGTAATCGCAGAATGCAGCGCTTCAGCCTTAAGGGTCGGGCTGTGACCCCTGCGACCAATTAAAACAGGACGGGTGCGATGAATCCAAAAATTGAAAAAGTCCTTGGTCTTCCAGCCTATCAACGGTTTCTGATTCTCTTTGTTCTTGCTGCTGCTATTGTTGCCACCTTTTATTTTATGGTCTATGAGGGGCTTAGAGAAGAACAACAGCGATTGGAACAGCAGCGTGAATCAGCCCAAACCGTTCTCCAACGCAATCAACGTATTGCAAACAACCTTGATGCCTATCGGGCCGATTATAATAACCTTCTGGTGCAACTTGAAGAAGCCCTTGGTGAATTACCCCTCGATAAAGAAATTCCGACCCTGCTGACCAAGATCGCTTCTCTGGCCCAGGAAAAAGGGCTTGATGTTGTGCGTTTTCGTCCTTTGGCTGAAGTACCAAGAGATTTTTACGCTGATGTCCCCGTCGAATTGCGCCTGGCCGGGTCGTACCATCAGGCCGCCCTGTTTTTCGATGCGGTGAGCAAGATGGAGCGGATCGTCAATATCAAGGGCCTGAAATTGGGTGGGGCCAAAGAGGTTGATGGTCGCACCGCGCTGAATATTGACTGCAGTGCCATAACCTTCCGCTTTCTTGGGGACAGGTCGAACAATTAGTTGAAAGGTGGTACGCTCAGATGATTTTTCACAGGTTCCCTGTTATGAGACTTTTCTTGATTGTCACTGTGGCGCTGTTGATGATTCCGTCAACTATGATCATGGCACAAACAAACGGTGAGGTTGAGGTCGCTGCTGAAGGTGTAACGGCAGGGGAGTTTACCTATAATCCCGGGGGGCGACGTGATCCTTTCACCCCCCTGATTCGACGTGACGACCCTCCACCAGCTATACAAACCACCAGACGTCCGGAAGCGTTACGTGGTCCCCTGGAGCGCTATGAGCTCAGACAGCTACGGTTGATTGCCGTCATGGTTGTTCGCGGGAATCCACGGGCGATGGTGGCTGCGCCGGACGGTAAAAGTTACACAGTCAAGGTAGATGATTACATCGGTATCAATGGCGGCAAGGTTAAAGATATTCAGACTCGCGTCATGGGTGTCGATGAGCAGGGTCTCAGGGTAGAAAAAAATCCAGATCGAATTGTGGTTGAGGAGGTCGGTGTTGACAGCCTCAGCGGCAATACAATTAAAGAAGAGCGCTATATCGTATTGTAGTGCGTTGCAGGCGGACTGCAGGTTTTTGCTCCGATGAACTTTTAGGGGAATGAATATGAGAAGAAGCAGTGTGCTCCTCAGTATCATGATGTTGTTATTCAGCCTTGCTGTGGTCATTCCTGTGGCAGCTGAATCCTTGTCGACAGTCAGCGTCTCCGGTCAACAGGTGACCTTGTCTGCGACGGCGGGAGTTGAGCAGGTCCGGTATTTTTCGCTGGATTCGCCTAAACGCCTGGTGGTGGATCTTTATGGTGTTGATCCAGGATCACATGCTGCAGATATTCCCCTTGGTGGCGGTTTCAACTCCTTGCGCACCGGGACCCTGGAAAATAGAACCCGTTTCGTTTTTGACGTGACCGGTAGTCAGTTCCCGACATTTAATGTCGCCACTGGTACCGCAGGAGCTGTTGTCACCTGGCAGCCGGCTGAAGCAACAACCTTCTCGGCGTTAGCTGAACCTGCACCGCAGGGCAGTGCCAAGATTGATGCCATCGACTTTACCAGTATCGATGGCCGTTCACGGTTACAGATGACCATCAGTGGTAAAACGCAAGCTACCAATCCGGTTCGTGATGGCAACCGTGTGCAGTTTTCCTTACCTGACACGACGTTACCACGGGCATTACGCCGTGAATTTGACACCTTTGCCTTCCCCAGTGCCATTCATTCAGCAACCCCCTATCTGGTGAATGTTGGTGGACGTCCTGAAGTGCGCGTTGTTGTTCTGCTTAAAGGTAATGTTACCTATCAGTTGCAACAGGTGGCTGGTGGGTACGAATTTATTGTGAACGATGGTATCTATGCCCAAACCTCAGAGGCTGTTTCCGGCACGACAGCGGTACCGGTTCACGGTGAAATTGATACTGCAAAAGCCCCCTCTTTAGCGCCGGTTGTCACCAGCCCTGTTATGACAACAGCTTCAGGGCTGACTATGCCTTTGTCTGACCAGCGCCAGGTTGCGGGTGTTTATACCGGCGAAAAAACGTCACTGGTGTTTGATAATGCTGAAGTGCGCGATATCCTTCGTCTTATTGCTGAAATCAGTGAACTCAATATTATTGCTTCGGATGAAGTGCGCGGGAATGTCACCCTGCGCTTGATCGATGTGCCCTGGGATCAGGCCCTCGATCTGATTCTGGATGTCACCGGTTTGGGGATGTTGCAGCAGGGGAATGTCGTTCGGGTTATGCCGAAAGAGCGCATCCGTGCGATGCGCGAAGCGGAATTGACCGCTGCGCGTTCAGAAGAACAGCTGGAGCCCCTGGTTACAGAGGTTGTTACCGTGAGTTATGCTGATCTCGGCAGTGTCGCCGGACCAGTTAATAATGTACTGAGTGATCGTGGTACCCTGACTCCTGACAGCCGTAATAAACTGTTGATTATTAGTGATGTTCCGGCCCGGATTGACCGTGCCAAGGAGCTTATTACTATCCTTGATACACCGGAACGTCAGGTGATGATCGAGGCACGGATAGTTCAGGTGAACTCAAACTACTCTCAAGATCTTGGTATTAATTGGGGTTACAGCTATCAAGGCAGAAACTCTTCCCCCAGTGATTATCTGAATACCCGCTTAAATCTTGGCGGTGATTTTCGGGTTGCTACCCCCGCAGTTGGTGCACTTGGTGGGCTAGGTGCAACCCCCGGCATTGGTACTGCTTTCCGTGTCGGTAGTAAGATAATTGATCATGGTGTTCTGGATTTGCAATTGTCTGCGCTTGAATCCGATGGTAAAGGGAAGGTGATTTCAACCCCGCGTGTAACCACGCTGAACGGTGAAAGTGCCACCATCAGTCAAGGTACCACTATTCCCTATCAAACCTCTGGTGCCGATGGCCCAAGAACTGAGTTTGTCAACGCCGAGTTGAAGCTCGAAGTTACGCCGGTAATTAATCCAGATAACTCTATTATCCTTGAAATATTAGCAACAAATGATTCCCCTTCCTTGACTGCAGGGGCAACGGCGCCAAGTATTGATACCAAGAAGGCAGAGACCAAGGTGCTGATACGTGATGGTGAAACAACGGTTATCGGTGGAATCTTTGTCGAGAGCATTCAATCTAGTGATAGTGGCGTCCCTGGCCTGATGCATATTCCCGGTCTTGGTTATCTTTTCAAGTCCAAGAAAAACCAGACAGTCAAGGATGAGCTTCTGATCTTTATTACCCCGCGCATCGTGCGTGACAACTAAAATCTAAGACATTCCAAGCAAGAAAGGGCGGGCACTACCTGCCCTTTTTTGCGTTAGAGGTGGCGTAACTGTGGACGTTTTACAGGTCGCACTAGGTGAGCGTAGTTACCCCATTGATGTTGGCAGCGGATTGCTCACCGGCATTGGGGAACGGCTGCAGGATATTCACTTTCCCCATCAGGTGGCACTGGTATCGAATCCGCTTGTTGCTGATTTGTATGCAGATACCGTCATTTCTTCTTTGCACCAGGCGGGTTACGATCCGCGTCTGGTGCTGGTACCGGACGGTGAGGATTACAAAAATCTGGACACCCTGCAACTGATTTACGATCAACTGATAGATAACCGTTTTGATCGCGGCTGTGGTCTACTGGCGTTAGGTGGTGGGGTGATTGGGGATATGGCCGGCTTTGCGGCGGCGACCTTTTTGCGCGGTATTCCCTTTGTTCAGGTGCCGACGACTCTGCTCTCACAAGTTGACAGTTCCGTCGGGGGCAAAACCGGGGTTAATCATCCCCGCGGCAAAAACCTTATCGGCGCTTTTTATCAGCCACAACTGGTGGTCATAGATGTTGTTACTCTGCAAACCCTTGATCCGCGCGAAGTGTCGGCTGGACTGGCAGAGGTCATCAAATATGGTGTGATCCACGATGCCGATTTCTTTGCCTGGCTGGAAGCGCATCAGCACTTGTTGCGCCAAAGGGATTCAGCTGCGTTAGCCTATGCCATCAAGAAATCTTGTCAAATCAAGGCTGATATTGTAGAAGTTGATGAACGTGAAAGTTCAGTCCGCGCCCATTTAAATTTTGGTCATACTTTTGGTCATGCCATCGAGAACCTCGCCGGTTACGGTCAGTGGAAACATGGTGAGGCGGTTGCTGTCGGTATGGTTGTCGCGGCCACAATAGCTCACGCAAAGGGGTTCTGCTCCAGGGATGATGTTGCGCGACTGGTGCGATTGTTGCGCACTGTCGATTTGCCGGTAGATCCTCCTGATTATCCGTTTGCCGCTTATATTGAAGCGATGCAGCGTGATAAAAAGGTCAAACAGGGGATATTGACCATGGTCCTTAACCAGGGGATCGGCAGCGTTGTGCTGGAACAGATTGATGACATTGCCGGATTGTTTTCAACCATCTTAAGCCTTAAAGGATGACCATGACTGAACATAATCAGCAAAGTGCACTTTTAGGGAAAATTGTCGCCTATACCGAGTTGATGGTGAATGACCCGCGCTCAACCATCTTTGTCTCCCTGGCAGAAACCTACCGCAAGATAGGGCTTTTTAAGGATGCCCGGGAAATTATTGCCAAGGGGATTGATTACCACCCTGATTTCGGACCTGCTTATGTTGTGCTGGCGCGCATTGAATGCCAGCTGGAAAATTTCGCTGCCTCCTGTTCTGCTTTTGAACGTGCTCTGGCCCTTGACCCTGACAGCCTGGCTGCTCTGGTTGGTTACGCGCGAGTCAATTTACTGCTCCAGCGCGAAAATGAAGCGCGCGACTTGTTATTGCATGCCCGCAGCTTGAGCCCGGCCGACCCGGTCATCAACAAAATGCTGCTGGGTTTGTCTCCTCAGCCTGAGGTTGAAAAAGTGCCTGCTCCGGTTGTTGAGAGGATGCCTCTACCGGTAAACAATCTTGCCTCCCTGGCATCAATCACGCTCGCTGACCTTTATCTGGCCCAGGGGCTTACTGAAAAAGCCCTGTCCCTGTATCGTCAGTTGCTCACTCGCAATCCGGATAATCTTGAGTTGCGCAGAAAAATTCGCGAGGCAGAGGAACGCATAGATGAGGAATCTTCATCATTGGCGCAAGAATCAGCATCGTCTTCTCCCATAACGACTGATAATCGAGTCGATCT
>NZ_JCBCBS010000189.1:0-2566 GCF_059864205.1 Pelovirga sp. | reverse complement strand
CTGGTCTCTTCAATCTGGCCACGAATAACCTTGACGCGACCCTGAATGGATACTTCGTCACCGGCACCATCGATGATGGTGGTGTTGTCCTTGTCGACAACAATGCGCTTTGCGGTTCCGAGCATGTCGATGGTAGCGTTTTCGAGTTTGAAGCCGACTTCTTCAGAAATCACCTGGCCACCAGTCAGCACGGCGATATCTTCGAGCATCGCTTTACGACGGTCACCAAAGCCGGGAGCTTTTACGGCACAAACGTTGATGGTGCCACGCAGCTTGTTCACCACCAGGGTGGCCAGCGCTTCGCCATCGACATCTTCCGAAATGATCAACAGCGGACGGCCTTGCTTGGCGACCGGCTCAAGGACCGGCAGCAGATCCTTCATGTTGCTGATTTTCTTGTCATGGATCAGAATCAATGGATCATCAAGGGCCGCTTCCATGCGCTCGGCATCGGAAACAAAGTAAGGGGAAAGATAACCACGGTCGAACTGCATCCCTTCAACGGTCTCCAGCGAGGTTTCCATCGATTTGGCTTCTTCAACGGTGATTACGCCTTCCTTGCCGACTTTTTCCATGGCTTCGGCAAGGATGTTGCCGATGGTTTCGTCGCTGTTGGCGGAGATGGTACCAACCTGGGCAATCTCCTTGTGGTCTTTGACCGGCTTGGAGATCTTTGTCAGTTCCTCAACCGCAGTAGCAACCGCCTTGTCGATGCCGCGCTTGAGCTCCATCGGGTTATGACCGGCGGTCACCAGCTTGACGCCTTCCTGATAGATCGCCTGGGCCAGCACGGTTGCAGTGGTGGTTCCGTCACCGGCGATGTCAGAGGTCTTGGAAGCAACTTCCTTGACCAGCTGGGCGCCCATATTTTCAAACTTGTCTTCGAGTTCGATCTCCTTGGCCACGGTTACACCGTCCTTGGTGATCAAGGGAGCACCGTAGGACTTGTCGATAACGACGTTACGCCCCTTGGGACCGAGGGTTACCTTAACCGCGTCAGCCAGAATGGCAACACCGTCAAGAATCTTGGCACGAGCTTCCTGTGAAAAAATAAGTTGTTTAGCCATAATAAATTATATCCTCCGTTTACAAATAGTAATAATTGACAGATCGTACGTCATCGCTGCGGGGGAACCCCCTGCTAGGCAAGAACGCCGAGGATATCGTCCTCGCGCATGATCAGGTATTCCTTGCCATCGACCTTGATCTCGCTGCCGGCATACTTGCCGAACAACACCCGGTCACCAACTTTAACATCAAGGGGAAGCACCTTGCCTTCGGGGGTCACTTTGCCCTTACCGGCGGCAACGACTTTTCCTTCCTGGGGTTTTTCCTTGGAAACCGTGTCGGGAATGATGATGCCCCCTGCTGTTTTGGTTTCTTCTTCAATACGCTCGACGATGATACGATCCTGCATGGGTCTGATGTTCATGTTCTGTATTCTCCTTTCAAGCTTCAATCCGCGGAAAAGTTCCGCAACAGTTGTCAACGAATCCGGAATCAGGCATGATGATGAGCCTGCCTCCTTCCTTCTGCCTGTTAGCACTCAACCCAATCGAGTGCTAACAACGGGTAATAATAATCTGCCTTCCGCGATTGTCAAGCAAAAAAACAACAACCCTCGGAGAAATCCCCCGGAGCGAGAACCCCTTTAAGCCAGAGTGAAATCAAACCCGGCCCCCAACCCGCACCGCAAGTTGCCATAAACAGTCGCAAACCGCCAAAATGTGGTGACAAACCGACAAATTTCCAGCATCATAAGAGGGTTTTTTCTCCAGCGAGTTTTACTGTGAGTAAAGTTATTCAGGTTGACATTTTTGACCATGTTCGCTATACGAAACGGGAGCAAAACAGCTTTATATTGCCTCAACAGTAAGGACCCACATGGACTTTAACATCGGCCAGAAAATCAAAACCCTGCGCAAACAGCGCAAGTTGACCCTGCAGGATGTCGCCAACGAAACCGGGTTCTCGCCGGCGCTGATTTCGCAGATTGAGAACAACAACGTCTCCCCCCCCATCGCCACCCTATCGAAGATCGCGCGCTTTTTCGATATCAAGATGAGCCATTTCTTTGAGGAGGGGGAAGAGACCAACCGCTACGAGATCGTCCGCCGCAGTGATCGCCGCATCGTCAGTCGCGTCATTTCCAAGGACGGCACCAGCCACGGCTACACCTACGAGACCCTCTCGTACCGCAAACGCAACAAAAAGATGGAGCCATTTGTCCTCACCGTCACCGAACGGGCCCAGGAGGAGACCCTCTATAATCACGAGGGAGAAGAGTTTTTGCTGATCTTGAAGGGCAGTGCTGAAATTATTCTCAACGACGAACGCTTTTCCCTCGAAGAAGGGGATGCGGTTTATTTCGATTCCACCGTCAAACACCGACTGCTGGCCAAGGATGGCGAAACGGTACAGGTTCTCGCCGTTGTAACCCGTTAAGCAAATAGCCACCAAGACACCAAGGTCACCAAGAAGAGCAAAAAATTAGGGTTTGCAATCAAAAGCTTTATCTTGTTTCTCTTGGTGTTCTTGGAGCCTTGGTGGCTAAAAAAAGATTGTG
>NZ_JCBCBS010000185.1:0-1337 GCF_059864205.1 Pelovirga sp. | reverse complement strand
TGCCCTGTCAACAGACGCAAAAGCGACGTGATTGATGATCACAGCCGAAACTCCCAAATCGAATAATCCATCCGCATCAAGAGACTTGCTGTTGATCGACGGCAGTGCCCCTTTTTTTGTCCCCTTTGTCGACGGCCAGCGCAAAAACTGGTCGAAGGCGCCCCTGGATGCCCTGATTAACCAGGGCAAGATCAGTCCGCATCACCGTGACCTGATTTGTGCCGCCCTGGTCAGCTATTGTGACAAGGTCCGCGCGCTGGGTTTTACTGCCATCACCTTCGACGATCTGGCCCACCTGGTGATCCTCGACAGCTATTCCGCCCTACTGAAAGAAACCGTCCATTCCTGGCGTTCCCTGATGCAACGTGCCTTTGCCATCGCTGCCGCTGCGGGTCTGCGCATCTTTATCAATACCGACCTGATGTTCTGGAATCAGTATATTGAAGCAGCAGCAGGTAGCCGGTCGGGCCGCGATGGTCGGGTCCGGCAGATATTCGTCCACTGTCTGGAGCAGTTGTTTACCACCTTTGCGGAAGTGTCCGGAATTGTCACCCGCATCGGCGAGGCCGATGGTCATGATGTTGACTCGCCGTTCAAAAGTCGATTGTGGATTACCTCAGCACGACAATGTAACCGCTGGTTGCAAGAGAGCCTGCCCGTTTGTGAAGCCCACAACACATTGTTGATTTTTCGCACCTGGAGTCTGGGGGCCTTCCCGATCGGCGATATTTCCTGGAACGAAACCACGGAACAAGCAGCCTTTGCCGGCATCCGCTCTGATGCCTTTGTCGTGTCGCGCAAATACGGCAGCGCCGATTTTTTTCGCTATCTGCCCCTGAATGAACGGATTCCGGAGTCCAGGCATGCCCAGATCATCGAACTGCAGGCCCGGCGTGAGTACGAAGGCTTTGGCATCTTTCCCGCTTATGCCGGACTTCAGTATGAAGAATACCGGGAGCAGCTCAGCACCTGTCCAACCTTACGGGGGATCCTGGTCTGGTGTCAGACCGGTGGCTGGTCCCATTTTGACCGTTTGACCTTTCTTGACAACTCATCCCCCTGGAACGAACTCAATACCAAAGCCGCCATCGAACTCTTCACTACCCCCAGGGCTGCGGCATCGATCATGCGGCAATTCTGCCGGGAGCGGTTCAACGAGCAGGATGCGGAAATCATGATCGAGGTTGTTGACATCTTTGATCGCCTGATTGACCGGCTCTGGTATTTTGCCCCCTTTGCCCGCCGCCAGATCTGGTTTCGCCGTTTGCGGGTGCCACCATTGTTGTGGATTTTCTGGGATACCATCCTGGTCAACCAGCCGCTGCGGCTGATGTTTC
>NZ_JCBCBS010000159.1:0-15153 GCF_059864205.1 Pelovirga sp. | reverse complement strand
GCCAGTTTTCTGCTCATCGCCGCCGGGCAGGTTCCCCAGAAGCATTGGTTCTCCCTTGGCCGGATGCTGACCAGCCAGGGCAGCAATGTCAGCCTGATTTCCTGGAGCGGTTCGATGTTCGAGTACCTGATGCCCCAGTTGATCATGCCGAGTCACCCCAGCACCTTGCTGGAGCAGACCTGCAAAGCCGCTGTAGCGCGCCACATCGAATACGGTCGACAACGCTCTGTTCCCTGGGGCATTTCCGAGTCGTGCTATAACCTCACCGACATGCACCAGATCTATCAGTATCGCGCCTTTGGTGTACCGGGGCTCGGTTTTAAGCGCGGACTGGGCGAGGATCTGGTCATCGCTCCCTACGCCAGCGCCCTGGCATTGACGGTGATGCCGCAGGACGCCTGCCACAACCTGCAGACCCTGGCCAGTCATGGCTTTCAGGGCGGCTATGGGTTCTTTGAGGCGATCGATTACACCCCATCGCGGGTGCCGCGCGGCAAAAACCACGTCATTGTGCGCACCTTCATGTCTCATCATCTGGGGATGAGCCTGCTGGCCTTTGCCCATGTCCTGCAGGGTCAACCGATGCAGCGCCGTTTCATGTCTGACCCCAGGTTAAAAGCAACCGAACTGCTGCTCCAGGAACGAATTCCCAAACAGGTGGCGACGCTGCACCCCCACGCCGCTGAAGTGAGCGCCACCGCCCATCCGGTCACAGAAACCGGCGATATCATGCGCGTCTTTACCAACCTGGACACGCCGACCCCGGAGATCCATCTGTTGTCCAACGGGAACTACCACGTCATGGCGACCCATGTCGGCGGCGGCTACAGTCGCTGGCGCAATCTGGCCGTTACCCGCTGGCGCGAAGATGCCACCTGCGATGGCTGGGGATCCTTTATTTACCTGCGCGACTGCGATACGGGGCGCTACTGGTCCAGTGCCTATCAACCAACGCGGCGCAGAGCCGACCATTATGAAGCGATCTTTGTCCAGGGGCGGGCTGAATACCGGCGCCGCGACCTGGGGATTGACACCCACACCGAAATCGCTGTCTCTCCTGAGGATGATGTCGAGATTCGCCGCGTCACCCTCACCAACCAGTCGTCGCGGCTTCGCCATATCGAGCTGACCAGTTATGCTGAGATTGTGTTGGCTCCGCTGAACGCCGACCTGGCCCATCGCACCTTCAGCAATCTGTTTGTGCAAACCGAAATCCTGCCTGAACGTCAGGCGATCCTTTGCACCCGCCGCGCCCGTACGCCGGAAGAGCAGACCCCCTGGATGTTCCACCTGCTGTCGGCACCGGGAGCCGTTAGCGACGAGCCCTCTTTTGAAACCGATCGCTCTAAGTTTGTCGGGCGCGGACGAACCACGGCTAACCCGCTGGCCGTTGCCGGCCATGAGCGCCGTTCACGGCTGTCAAATACGGCGGGTCCGGTCCTCGACCCGATCGTCGCAATCCGTCGCACCCTGACCCTGGCCCCTGACGAATCAGTCACCGTGCAGATCATCTCCGGGGTCGCAGACACGCGTGAGACCGCCCTGGCGTTGCTGGATGAGTATTGTGATCGCCACTTTGTTGAGCGCGCCTTTGAGATGGCCTGGTTTCAGAGTCAGGAGGTGCTGCGCCGGCTGGGGGTCAGCGAAGCTGAGGCTCAGCGCTATGGCCGGCTGGCGACCTCAATCGTCTTCAGCAATGCCTTGCGCCGCGCCCCGGCGGAGGTTATTGCCCGCAATCGCTTGGGCCAGTCAGGACTGTGGCGTTTTGCCATCTCCGGCGACCTGCCGATCATCCTGCTCATCATCGGCGACCTAAGCCGGATCGATCTGGTCAAACAGGTGCTGCAAGCCCACGCCTATTGGCGGATAAAAGGACTGGCGGCCGATCTGGTGATTGTCAATGAAGATTTTTCCACCTACCGGGCGGAACTGCATGACCAGATCATGAGGATGATCAATACCGGTGCTGAGGCGCAGATGCTGAACCAACCGGGCGGGATCTTCGTGCGCAGCGCCGAGGAACTCTCGGAGGACGAGCGGGTGTTGCTGCAGACGGTCGCCCGGGTGGTCTACCAAGACAGCGTCCCCACCCTGATCGAGCAGGTAGAACGACGCCTTTCGCCGGATCGGCAGTCAGATCGTCTGGAACCGGTGCAGCAACCAGCGGCGGAGCAGATTCAACCCCTGTTACCCCGTGAGCGCATTTTCAGCAACGGTCTGGGCGGGTTCACCCCCGATGGGCACGAGTACGTCGTTACCCTTGAACCGGGGCAGAACACCCCGGCACCGTGGACCAACGTCATCGCCGGCCCGCATATCGGCACCGTGGTCAGTGAGAGCGGCAGCGCCTACACCTGGGTCGACAATGCCCACGAGTTCCGCCTGACCAACTGGCACAACGATCCCTTAAGCGACACCAGCGGCGAGGCCCTCTATATTCGCGACGATGCGACCGGGGCCTTCTGGTCGCCGACGCCGCTCCCCACTCCCGGGCGCAACGGCTATGTCTGCCGCCACGGTTTTGGCTACAGTGTGTTCGAACACCTCGAGGCCGGTATCGCCTCGGAACTGTTCACCTACGTCGCCATGGATGCACCGGTCAAGTTCCTGGTCATCAAGTTACGCAACCAGTCGCGACGCCCGCGCAGCTTGTCGTTGACCGGTTATTGGGAACTGGTGCTCGGTGAATGGCGCCACGCCAACCTGATGCACATCGTCACCGAAATTGATCCCCACAGCGGGGCGCTGTTGGCCCGCAACGCCTATGGCCGCGAATGTGCCAATCGGGTCGTTTTTGCCCAGGTCAGCGAGCCGGAGTGCAGGGTGAGTGGCAACCGCAGCGAGTTCATCGGCCGCAACGGTTCACTGTCCAGTCCGGCAGCGATGGAGCGCAAGCGTTTGTCGAACCGAACCGGTGCAGGGCTCGATCCGTGCGCCGCGGTGCAAACCCGGATGACCCTGGCCGAAGGGCAAGAGCGCGAAATCGTGTTCATCTTTGGCGCCGCAGCCAATGTCGACCAGGCTCGCCAACTGATCCGGCAATTCGGCGGCACGGGCGGCGCCCGGTTGGCGCTGGAGGCAGTATGGGAGCACTGGAATCACACTCTGGGCGCGGTCCAGGTCGAGACACCTGACCCGGCGCTGGATGTGATCACCAACGGCTGGCTGGTGTACCAGACCATCTCCTGCCGACTCTGGGCGCGCAGCGGCTATTACCAGTCCGGCGGCGCCTACGGCTTTCGCGATCAGCTGCAGGACACCATGGCCCTGCTTCATACCACTCCCCGGCTGGCCCGCGAACAGTTGTTGCTCTGCGCCTCACGCCAGTTTCCCCAGGGCGACGTGCAACATTGGTGGCACCCACCAAACGGCCAAGGGGTGCGTACCCATTTCTCCGATGACTATCTGTGGCTCCCTTATGCCACCTGTCGCTACGTACAGACGACCGGCGATACCGGCATCCTCGACGAGGTCGTCCCGTTCCTTGAAGGTCGGCTGCTGGGTCCCGAAGAAGAGGCCTACTACGACCAGCCGCAGCGGTCGAGCGAGGTGGCCACCCTCTATGAACATTGTGCGCGTGCCATCAACCACGGCTTACGCTTTGGCGAGCATCAATTACCACTGATGGGTTGTGGCGACTGGAATGACGGGATGAATCTGGTCGGCCATCAGGGCAAGGGCGAGAGCGTGTGGCTGGCGTGGTTCCTGTACGAGAATCTGAACCTGTTTACCACTCTGGCGCGGGCCCACAATGACCCGGATTTTGCCGACCTCTGCAGTGAGCAGGCAGCACAGCTGCGCAGCAACATCGAAACCCATGCCTGGGATGGGGCCTGGTACCGACGCGCCTGGTTTGACGACGGCACCCCTTTAGGTTCATCCCGCAACGACGAATGTCAGATCGATTCGATCAGCCAGAGCTGGGCGGTCCTCTCCGGCGGCGGCGATCCCGGCCGCGCCCGCCAGGCGATGGCGGCCCTGGACCAGAGGCTGGTGCGGCGCGATGCGCAGCTGATTCAACTGCTCACCCCTCCCTTCGATCAATCCGCCCTGGAACCGGGCTACATCAAAGGTTATGTCCCCGGGGTACGCGAAAACGGCGGTCAATATACCCATGCTGCCATCTGGGCGACGATGGCATTTGCCCTGCTGGGCGACCGTCAACGCGCCTGGGAATTATACGCCATGCTCAATCCCGTCAACCATGGCAGCGACCTCCAGGCGATGACACGCTACCAGGTCGAGCCCTACGTCATGTGCGCCGACATTTACGCTGTCCCCCCCCACACCGGGCGCGGCGGCTGGACCTGGTACACCGGAGCCTCGGGCTGGATGTATCGACTGACCCTGGAAACCCTGCTCGGTCTGCAGCTGGAGGTGAACCAGTTGCGGATTACCCCCTGCATCCCGGCTCACTGGCCGGCGTACAGAATCCGCTACCGCTATCGTGAGACCATGTACCATCTCACGATCAGCAATGCTGATGAAACGACGTCGCTGTTGCAACGCATCACTCTCGACGGGGTTGTCATCGAGGGCACGACAATTCCGCTGGTGGATGATCACCGCAACCATCAGGTTGAGGTAACCCTGGCTAAAGCTGGACAAAAAGGTAACTGATTAGCACCCATCTTTCCACCCCCTGACCCTAGCCTCTCCCTCAGGAAGAGGGAATATCCAATGCCCGACAGATAGAACGCGCCCGGGGTGAGGAGCACATCGGACACTGGCCCCACCCAGCCATGAGAGCTAACGACAGCGGCGATTCATGTTCAACCCCGTCAGGCAAACAAAAAGGAATTTTTTATGTACTACAGCAATGGTAACTACGAGGCCTTCGCCCGCCCGCGCAAACCCAATGGAGCAGAGAACAAAACGGCCTGGTTTGTCGGCGCGGGCCTGGCTTCACTGGCGGGCGCGGCCTTCCTGATCCGCGACGCGCAGATGTCGGGCAGCCGGATCACCATTTTGGAGCAGCAACAGCTGCCCGGCGGAGCGCTGGACGGCAGCATGGAGCCGAACAAGGGCTTCGTGATCCGCGGCGGGCGCGAGATGGAAGACCACTTTGAATGTCTGTGGGACCTGTACCGTTCGATCCCGTCCCTCGAGATTGAGGGGGCCAGCGTGCTCGACGAGTTCTATTGGCTCGACAAGGACGATCCGAACTCCTCTTTGCAGCGCGCCACGGTGAATCAAGGTGAGGACGCGCATACCGACGGTCTGTTCACCCTCAGCGAGCAGGCGCAAAAGGAGATCGTCAAGCTCTTTCTGGCCACCCGCGAAGAGATGGAAAACAAGCGCATCAACGAGGTCTTCGGGGAGGAATTCTTCGGCAGCAATTTCTGGCTCTACTGGCGCACGATGTTTGCCTACGAGGAGTGGCACTCGGCGTTGGAGATGAAGCTCTACCTGCACCGTTTCATCCACCAGATCAAAGGGATGCCGGACTTCTCCACACTGAAGTTCACCAAGTACAATCAATACGAGTCGCTGGTCCTGCCACTGGTCACTTGGCTGCAGGATCACGGCGTGGTGTTCCAATACGCCACCGAGGTGACCGATGTCGATTTTAACATCGCACCCGGACGCAAGCTGGCGACCCGTATCCACTGGCGTAAGGAAGCCGTTGCCGGCGGCGTCGATCTCGGCCCCGACGACCTGGTCTTCATGACCATCGGCTCGCTGACCGAAAACTCCGACAACGGTGACCACCACACCCCGGCCAAGCTCAATGTCGGGCCTGCTCCGGCGTGGGATTTGTGGCGGCGCATCGCCGCCAAGGATCCGGCGTTCGGGCGACCGGAGGTGTTCGGTTCGCACATCCCCGAGACTAAATGGGAGTCGGCCACCGTCACTACCCTCGATCAGCGCATCCCGAAGTACATTCAGAAGATCGCCAAGCGTGATCCGTTCAGCGGCAAGGTGGTGACTGGCGGCATCGTGACCGCGAAGGACTCATCCTGGCTGCTCAGTTGGACGGTGAACCGACAACCGCATTTCAAGCAGCAGCCGAAAGACCAGATCGTGGCCTGGGTCTACTCGCTGTTCGTCGAGAAACCCGGCGATTACGTGAAGAAACCGATGCAGGACTGCAGCGGTGAGGAGATCACCCAGGAATGGCTCTACCACCTGGGTGTGCCGGTCGAGGACATCCCCGAACTGGCCGCAACCGGCGCGATAACCGTGCCGGTAATGATGCCGTACGTGACCGCTTTCTTCATGCCACGCCAGACCGGTGATCGCCCGGACGTGGTGCCCGAGGGCGCTGTCAACTTCGCCTTCATCGGACAGTTCGCAGAATCCCGGCAGCGCGATTGCATCTTCACCACCGAATACTCGGTACGTACGCCGATGGAGGCTGTCTACACCCTGCTCGCCATCGGGCGCGGCGTGCCGGAGGTCTTCAACTCCACCTACGACATTCGTACCCTTTTGTCCGCAACCGGCAGCCTGCGCGACGGCGAGGAGATCAACATTCCAGGGCCTGACTTCGTGCGCAATCTGCTGATGAAAAAGCTCGACAAAACCCAGATCGGCGTACTGCTCCGCGAGTTCGGTCTGGTCGAGGACGATTAGGCTTTTCACCGCGACGTTCTAAAAAGAGCGGTACACTAAAATGGAAAAGAGAGAAGATCCTGCAGTCAAGGTTGACCAGCATCAATAGATGCTGCTGCAACTTCCGCCATATCTGACAGCTATACTAAATATGACGGTGGCGTCTGCCGGGCTCACCAACAACTCTCCTCTGATCTCTTTTTTTCTTATCAATTTCAGATAGTTGCGAGGCCTATGAGGTTGGTCAGCATGGGCATGCTTGTTGCTCATTAAAGCTCTGCATCCACACCAAACATCTAGGGAGAGACATCATGGGAATAGGAACAATTTTATTGATCATACTGGTTTTACTGCTGATCGGTGCCTTGCCAACCTGGGGTTACAGCAGAAGCTGGGGAGCCATTCCCAGTGGCGGCATTGGATTGGTGCTTTTAATTGTGATTTTTCTGGTGGTCAGCGGACGAATGTAAAATGATCATGAAGTAGTCCAAATCGCTATCGGGATCGCTATCGGGATCGAAATCGTGGCTGAAGAGAAATGCCGCGATTGCGATCCCGATTTCGATAGCGATTTCAACTTCGATAGCGATCCCGATAGCGATTTCGATTTGGATGAAGTACAGCCATACGCGAATTCCGCGCTTAACATAAAAACCAACACCGGAGAGAGCCAGATGGAGACAGCCAAAATGTACCAACTACCGAAGCTCAAATATGACTACGATGCGCCGGCACCGGTGATATCAGAAGACCTCTTACGGCTGCACCACGACAAACACCACGCTGCCTACGTCAATGGCGCGAACACCATCCTCCAGATGATGAATAAGTCCCGGGAAGACCAGGCCGACGTTGACACCAGGGCGACCTTCAAGGAACTTTCCTTTCATATCGGCGGGCACCTGCTGCATTCGCTGCTCTGGGAACATCAACAAACGGCGTGAAGATTTTCTCAGGAGATAATTTCAGGAATCAGATCACCGGAACGCCCGAGGCAGTCCCTGCTTGCGCAAAAAACAACCTTGTCCGACGTAGTAGAGGTAAATGAAAACCAGAACTACTTCAAAAAACTACCCTATCGTTTGTATCGGCGGCTCAGCTGGTGGCCTTGATGCGTACATCCGTTTATTAAAGCATCTGCCGGCCGATATGGGCGTTGCCATTGTCATCGTCAATCACCTAAGAAGCGTCGCCACCCGTCTTCACGAGATTCTCCCGCGCTACACCACGATGCCGGTGGAGCTGATCACAGAAAAGCTGGACATCGAACCCAACCATGTATTCGTCATCCCGGAAAAACGGGACTTACACGTTCTTAATGGAGAATTTCGGCTCACGTCAATATCAAAGCCGAGGGGATGGCCCGACGTGATTACGGTTTTTATGCGCTCCTTGACCCGGAACTGGGATGGCAAACTGATTGCCGTCATTGTCTCCGGCCTTGATGGCGATGGAGCCGCAGCCTTGCCCGGCATCAAAGAGGTCGGCGGCATTACCTTTGCGCAGAAACCTGACACTGCCAGAGAACCGGATATGCCTGAGAGCGCAATCGCCAGCGGATATATCGATTTTATCCTTTCCCCTAAGGATATCGCCAACGAAATTGTCCGCATCGCCCATCAAGAGTGAAGGACGTGCTTTTATTGGAAATCTCGATAAGGGTGTGTTGACGTTCATGCTCAAGGAGTAAAAAACCCCGCCCAGAGGACGGGGCGTTAAAGGTGCCCACAGAGGGGGCGCGCCCGCGATGGGGCGGGCACGGTCTAAGTGGTAGTACGGTTGTTCAAGGTCCGCGAAGCACTTGCCGTGATCGATAACCATGCGCTACGCGACAATGGCCTGCGACACGCCCGTCTGCTTCTGGTTCGCGCCGAGATATCACTGAAGGCTGCCGATGATCTCAGAAGGGTACGAGAGGCTGCCGGGTTTGCAGGGCAGCCTTCAGTGAAGTGGATATCCAGAACATCAAAGTGACATAAGGGTAACTATTCGCCAGGTTACATTTTTAGCCCGCCACATATGACAGTTGCGCCAGCTTTGACGGATGGCATTGACGGCTGCCACCGCACTTACACCTCCAACCGGTACTTAACCCTTAATAATCAGCAGGTTCCTTCGCCGGTCCCCGGCGGCATGCTTATTGCCATTGAACAAGGAAGACGATTGTGTGCGCACGAGACGTTTTTCCATGTGGAAACACTCAAAAACGCAAATGAAACAGGAGAAGAGATAATGAGAATGAAAACCTTGAGGTTGTTTAAGGCGTGTCTGGTCACGTTATTCATCGTTGTCCTGGCTGGTTGTGCCGTTCAGGCCCCTGCCCCGGATAGGCAGGTCACCTTGGCCACCCAGTCGATCATCCAGGCGGAAAGTTCCGGGGCCGTAGAATTCGCTCCGGTAGAACTTAAAGCAGCGCGAGACAAACTTAGCCAGGCCAAACTTGCCTTGAACCTGCAAGAAAATATCAAAGCCGGGCGTCTCGCTGATGAAGCCATGGTCGATGCCAACCTGGCAGAGGCCAAGGCACGCTCCGCCAAATCACAAAAGGTTGTGGTCGAATTGCAAGAAAGTATTCGTATTTTGCAACAAGAGATATCCCGCTAGCACCTGAATTATCACAGCTATTTATTAAAGGAGACCACCATGAAGTTATTTTCATCGCCCCTGATGTTTCTGCTCGGGGCATCAGTTGCCGGCATACTGCTATCTGGTTGCAGCTCCGTCGTCCAGGAAAATGCCATGCTGGAACAAGCGCGGTCAGCGTTTGCTGAAGCCCAGAGCGACCCCGATGTGCAGAAGAATGCGGCACTTGAACTACAAAAAGCCAAAAACGATCTGGATCAGGCCGACAAATCGCTAAACGAAGGGGCCGAGGCTGCGGAAGTGGAGCACTTCGCCTATCTTGCCAAACAACGTACCGCCATTGCCCAGGAAGTGTCCAAGGTCAAACTGGCTGAACAGACACTGGATGCGGCCAGCGCAGAACGCAACGCAGTCCTTCTGCAGGCCCGCACCCGGGAAGCGGAACAGGCACAGCAATTAGCCGAAGCTGAAAAAAACAAAGCGCTGATCGCCACTGAACAGGCCGACGCATCTCGTCTGCAGGTTGGAGCGATGTCCGCCGAAGCGGAAAAAACCAGGGCAGAAGCGCTGCTGGCCGCCGAACAGCGAAAAAAACTGGAGGCGCAAATCGCTGAGCTGGAGGCCAGCAAATCGGAACGGGGCCTGGTCATCACTTTGGGTGATGTTCTGTTCGACATCAATAAAAGCGAGCTGCGTTCAGGAACCCAGTACACCATCGACAAACTCGCTGCCTTTCTGGCCGAATACCCGAAACGCAATGTCTTGATCGAAGGTTTTACCGATAGTACCGGCACCGCGAAATACAACCAGGGTCTCTCCGAACGCCGCGCTGATGCGGTACGCAATGCCCTCACAAGCCGAGGTGTTGATTCACGTCGGCTCAAGATCCGCGGTTATGGCATCGAGTTTCCCGTTGCCGGCAACGAATCGGCCGCAGGACGGCAGCGTAACCGGCGGGTCGAGGTCATCATTTCAGATGATGATGGACAAATCCTCGAGCGAAAATACTAAAGACACACAAGGGATTGCTCGCAATGAAATATTACCAAAATGACAAAGCCACATTCAAACCTTTTGGCTGGTGCGAAGTCAGCAAGGATCATCTACTAACCCGGCGGGGCAGAATGCAGGATTCTTGTTCAGAAAAGTACTGTTTCGAGATGGAAATTAATCAGGTTCAACATATGGAGAGCACATGGAATCAGGCAAGAGGGATCAACTAGAAAGCAAGTGGCACCAGATAAGAGGTAAGATCAGGGAGGCGTTCGGAAAAATAATACACAATTCCGAACTCATGTGCGCGGGCAAAACCGAGCATATTTCTGGTCAGGTACAGGGGGAAATCAGAAAGATCAACGCAATGATGCTTAATGGGTACAAGTAACCAAAAGGAGAATACCGCAAATGAAACCACAAATGTTATTGGGAGTCGTCCTCATCGTCATAGCGGTTTTTGCTTTTGCCTATCAGGGCATCAGCTACACAAGCAAAGAAAAAGTTATCGATCTCGGGCCATTGCAAATGACGGCAGAGAAAACCAAAACATTTCCACTACCTCCGGTTGTCGGAGGTGTTGCTCTGGTCGGCGGTATTGTGCTGCTGATCATGGGCAGCAGGAGAAATTGAGGGACGATCACCAACCGAAGTAATGGCCAGTACCAAAAACGCTTTTCGGCGCCTGATCAACAAATAGTTACAGGGGCGAAAACTTTAACAAAGGAGAATCATTATGTTGTGGACCGTTGCCGTTATCCTCATTGTTCTCTGGGCTCTGGGCCTGGTCAGCAGTTACACCATGGGGGGGTTTATTCATATTCTTTTGGTCCTTGCCTTGATCGTCGTGGTGCTCAATGTCATTCAGGGCAGAGGTCGTATTTAAGTTTCCGGTGAACACTATTCAGGAAGCTCAGCTCGACTGAAGCGGTCGAACTGTTCCCTGAAAAACTGTTTCACCTCGCCCCTTTTGGGGGGGCAATATCATTCAACCACAAAGGAGAAATATCATGTTTAAACCGCTGCAATTAATGAAGTTTCTGGTTCTATTAGTGATGACGATTGCATTCATGGGTTGTGCCTCTACGACAAAACAATCAAGCCCTGGAGATTATGTCGACGACACAGTCATTACGACCAAGGTCAAAACAGCCATTTTTGATGATCCGGACCTGAAAGTGATGCAGATCAGCGTCGAGACCCGCAAGGGTGTCGTCCAGTTGAGCGGCTTCGTCGACTCCAAGCGGAATATCAGCAGGGCTGGAGAAGTAGCAGGTAGCGTTCCCGGGGTTAAAAGTGTGAAGAACGATCTGATTGTAAAATGAACATTCTGCTTGTCTACCCGCACTATCCCGCCACGTTCTGGAGTTTTCGCTACGCCATGAAATTCATTGGCCGTAAAGCGAGTTTTCCGCCACTGGGTCTGATGACGGTGGCGGCGATGCTGCCGGACAGTTGGGGAAAAAGGCTGGTCGATATGAACGTGCGGCCCCTTGCCGACGCAGACCTGCAATGGGCCGATTACGTTTTCATCAGTGCCATGAGCATCCAGCGCGCCTCGGCAGACGAGGTTATTGAGCGCTGTTTACCGTTGGGAGTAAAAATCGTCGCCGGCGGTCCCCTGTTTACCTCTTGTCATGAAGATTTTATTGAGGTTGATCATCTGGTGCTGGGTGAGGCGGAGATCACCCTGCCCCGTTTTCTCGAGGATCTGCAGGGCGGCACGCCGCGGCGTATCTATCATGCAGAGGGGTGGGCGCAGCTCGAACAGACGCCCACACCCCTCTGGAATCTGGTCAGAATGCGCGACTATGCCGCCATGAATGTCCAGTACGGGCGAGGTTGTCCTTTTGACTGTGAGTTCTGCGATATCACCTCTCTCTTTGGTCGCCGACCCCGCAGCAAACCCCTGTCGCTTCTTTTGGCCGAACTCGAAAGTCTCTATGCCGGGGGTTGGCGAGGCGCGATCTTCTTCGTCGATGACAACTTCATCGGCGATAAACCCAAGCTTAAGCAAGAGATTCTGCCGGCCCTTATTGATTGGATGAAAACCAGAAACTATCCTTTTTATTTCTACACCGAAGCGTCGATTGATCTCGCCGACGATGTGGAACTGCTGAACTTGATGGTAGCCGCCGGCTTCGAAGAGGTCTTTATCGGCATTGAAACACCACATGACGGCGGGCTTTTTGAGAGTGGCAAGAGCCAAAACAGAAACCGCGACCTGCTCCTCTCGGTCAAACGTATCCAGCAGGCCGGGCTTCAGGTTCACGGCGGCTTCATCGTCGGCTTCGATAGCGATCCGATCTCAATTTTCGACCAGCAGATCCGCTTCATTCAAGAGAGCGGCATTGTCACCGCCATGGTCGGAGTGCTCTCCGTCCTGCGCGGCACTAAACTTCATCAACGGATGGAACAGGAAGGACGGTTGCTCAAGAGCTCCTCAGGTGACAATACCGCCATTGATCTGAATTTTGTCCCCCGCATGAAAGCAGAGTCCCTGATTGCCGGTTACCAGGACATCCTTACCACCATCTATGCCCCCAAGCAATTCTACCAACGGGTAACCCGGCTCTTTCGCGAATACCAGCCCCGGCCTCAGACCGGATTTCATTTGCAGCAGGGGCACCTGGGGGCTCTCTTTAAATCAATGCTGTTTCTCGGGGTGCTTGGCAAGGAACGCATCCATTACTGGAAACTCTTCTTCTGGTCGTTGTTCCGCAAACCCCGGCTTTTCCCGCTAGCCATTACCTATGCGGTGTACGGTTTCCATTTCCGCAAGGTTGCTGAACAGATCAGCGGCGACAATCTGTTCGCAGACAACCAGGGTGGAGACACCAGCAAGGTTGGTAGTTGAAAATAATGGCGTCCGGATCATGACAGCTCCGTAACAAGAGTGGCAATCCCCTTAACTTACTGGAGACATTGTGGATCATCAAAAAAATTCCGCGCCTGAAGGTAACCGATTGCGCCACCGAGCTGAGGACTATCTGTTCATGCAACGATCAGGGAAAACTATTTCTCGAACAGACTCTGAAATCCAGGGTCTTCTTCATGAACTGCAGGTGCACCAACTCGAACTGGAAATGCAGAACGCCGAACTGCGGCGGATCAGAAATGAACTGGAAATAGCCCTCGCCATGTATACCAACCTATACGATTTCGCCCCGGTTGGCTACTTCACTCTGGCTCGCGACGGCACCATCCAGGGCGTTAACCTGATTGGCGCGAATCTCTTGGACAGTGAACATTCACTCCTGCTTGGAAAACGCTTTGGCCAGTATGTGACCCCTGAAGATAGAGCCTCTTTCGCTATTTTTCTCGAAAAGATTTTTGCTGGCCGGGAAAAGGTAGAGGGTGAAGTAACGCTACTGAATATGAAAAAGACACCACTTATCGTGCGGATCGAAGCCTTGAGGACCGCATCGATGAAGGAGTGCCTCTTTGCCCTCATTGATATCACAAAGCAGAAGCAGTATGAAGAAAGGCTCCATTATCTAAACACCCGCGATACCTTGACCGGTCTATTTAACCGCTCATTTTTTGACGCGGAGCTGGAACGGTTGATGGACAGTCGCCTTTACCCCGTCAGCGTCATTATCGCGGATGTCGATGATCTCAAAAAAACCAATGACACCTTCGGGCATACAGCGGGAGACCTGATGATCAAGCTTGCCGCTAAAGTGCTACGCCATGCCGTTCGCCCGGAAGATGTCGTCGCCCGCATCGGCGGGGACGAATTTGCGCTTTTGCTACCGCAAACAACAAGCACCGATGAGGCGCTTCTGCGGGTACGCCAGAGTCACGCAACATTTCATTATGATGATCAGGAAATATCGATGCAACTCTCCCTCGGCGCGGCAACGGCCCACAATAGCAATGAACTCAGAGATGCCATGCTACTGGCTGATTTGCATATGTATGAGGACAAAAAATACAAGAAAAAACGAAAAGAATAGAGCTAACCAATTCGGGAGTTTCATCCCCCCTGGTATTCGAACCGACCAAAGGTTTGTGACCTTACCCTGTCGCTGAGCTCGACCCGCTCAAAGTCCTGCCACTTGTTTCTCATTCATTCGCGCTGCCTTTATCCTGTTCCGGAAAAACCCCGAAGCCGTAGCGGTGGAGTTTGCGACCAACCGTCGGCTAGCTCATGACAACCAGACGATCAGACATTAATTGGACATCAGCACCGGCAACGTCATACATTTAAGCAGGTGACGTCCGGTCTCACCCAGGGTCTGCTGACCACGGCGCGTCTGCGAGGTTGCCCCCATCACCAGCAGATCAGCTCCGCAATCAGCCGTCATATTCAACAGCAGATCGCCGATACTCAAGTCACCACTGATGCGCTTCTCACAGGAGAGGGGCAGTTGATACCGAGCCATATGCTTGCTGATATCAGCCTTATGAGCATGATAGACTTCATCCCCTCCCGGGCCGTGAACCGTCACCACCCGGATATGATCCGCGCGGCGCAGAATCGGCATCGAGTCGTGTAGTGCCCGGCAGGATTCCGGTCCGCCACGCCAGGCCATGAGAATCTGCTTGTACTCGTTTTTATAGCGCCCGGCGTAAGGGACAATCAATACCGGCCGACCACTGCCCAGCACCGCTTTTTCCGGCAGGTTATCCGGCACCCCCTGCTCATCAGCGGAGCTATCGGTCTGGCTGAGCACCAGAAGATCATGATAGTGGGCATGGAGATTCAGAGCATTGATCAAATCGATGCGACTGGTCTGACAGTCAACCAGAATCCACTCGGTGCGTACATTGGCCTTGGCTGCCTGCTCTTCAAATTTCTTACGCGCCGCTTCGGCCCGGGCAACAAATTCAGCGCGGTGATGAGAGAAGTACATCTGTGAAATAATATAGATCCCGGTCAACAGTGACTGGTGTTGAGCCGCCAGCCCGACTGCGGCAGCCGTCCGTGTCGAACAGGTCGGGCGGTCATCGATATGGACCAGAATGCTTTTATAATTCATGCCGAAGCTCCTGTTGTTCTACTGTATTAATATCAGG
>NZ_JCBCBS010000134.1:0-2024 GCF_059864205.1 Pelovirga sp. | reverse complement strand
TGATCTAAATCGGAAATTTCATCGATAATTTTCTCGATCTGATTTTTAAGCTCAGGTATTTTGGAAACCACAATATCCCAGACAAGTTCGATATCAACGGAGAAATATCCGTGGATCAACCGGTTCCGGGTAGCTGCCATTGTGGGGCTACGGGACGTTGTTTAATTGTTTAATCAACATCTGATTGCCTCTCTCCTCCTCTTGCGACTCTCCGTTAAAAGCCTTAACACAAAGATGGTGAGCCGCTGAGTAGGGGGGGACATTCTTAAATATCTAACTTACTGTCCCGGGCTCATGTCCCGTGATGGGGACGGGGGGCCGTTTTATACTATTGAATCAGCTTGCCGCTTTCCCTTCTCCCTGTCCCTCTTTACACCCCTGTTAAGTCCAATCCCAAAAGCTTGCACCCCGTAGCGCTACATGCTACAGTTACTGCCATGATTGTCAGCTTTCGCCATAAAGGTCTCGAGAGACTATACCTTAAAGATTCTGTCGCGGGCATTCAGCCGTCGCATGCCCCCAAGCTCAGACGTATTCTTGCTGCCCTTGATGCAGCATCATCGCTGGAGGAACTGAATTTCCCTGGATACCGTCTCCATCCCCTTAAAAGAAATTTGCAGGGATACTATTCCCTGTGGGTAAGTGGAAACTGGCGCGTTACTTTTCGCTTTATTGACCAGGATGTCGAACTGCTGGATTATCAGGACTATCATTGAAGGAGTTTTTTATGCTTAAAAATCATCCGCACCCCGGTGAAATACTACGAGAGGATGTTTTGCTGCCGTTGAATATTGACGTGACTGACGCGGCCAACCGCCTTGACATAGCCCGCTCAACCCTGTCTCGTATCATCAATGGCCGTTCAGGCATCAGTCCGTTGTTGGCTTTACGATTGGAAAAAAGCGGTGTCAGTACCGCTCGGTTCTGGATGACATTACAGTCAAATTATGAACTGTCCAAGGCTATGCAACAGAACGACGATCTGAAGGTCAAGCCACTACATACTGCTGTTTAACATTGGGGGCTATGAGAAAAAACCTGTTTTTTGCCGCAATCAACATCTATCAAGCAAGGGGGACATTCTTAAATATCTAAAGTACTCTCCCTGGTTCATGTCCAGTGATGGGAACGGGGGGCGTTGTTGAATGAAGAAGGAAAATCAATCGAGATTGTAACTGTTCAGCATCTTTGAAGGGGCGGCTTTTGCCGCGACAATCCTGCTCCCACACTGTCATTCCGGCGTGATTTTGGCCGGAATCCAGATTCTTCTTCAGAGTTAAAAGGCGTAGATCCCCGACAAAAGCCCTCGGAGATGACGATTTTTGGGCTGCGGGTGAATAGTTGCTCGGGGTTACGCTAAAAAGTTTCATTTTCTCGTTTTGAAAACCGAGGGGTGCCGTTTGCTGTGCAAACAAGCCAAAACGATAATGCTCCCGTTTTCAATCAGAAAAAAGAGGCCGAAGGGAAATTTCCTGAGAAGTGCTCTTCTGATATTTTCATAAACAACGGGATATTGACGGGGGTTTCTTACAATAGCAGCGATGCAGGCATCTACGGCTCTGATAAATTCTGTACCGAGACCTTGATCGCGCTGCTCGTACCATCGGGCCGCTTCTATAATGTCAGTTTCGGCAATCACTCTGACAATGATTTGCTGCTGCATCATAAGGTCAGCAAAATCCGCTTTCGAACCTTATCCCAGCTTTCGCAGCATTCAGGATTGGCAGCATAATCTTCCAACCGCTCCTGCAGTATTGTTTTCTGAAGGTCCGTCAGATCAACACATCGCTGATTTACAGCAATACTATCCCAAATATCCTCAGCAAGTTGAATCCGCTCAGATATGCTGAGTTGCAATATTTTTTCTGATAGGTTGGTTTGCATTTTTGCCTCGCCGCTGAGTTAGCATTCCTTGTCGTAAATTATCATTTTGTTGCGCAGAGGTAAACCATATAGCTTTTATTGGCGAGACGAGTGGGCATTGTTTAATTGCTGAATCAAAAAGCCACAACGCAGACGCTGGG